>JAILRH010000125.1 GCA_024698345.1 Lachnospiraceae bacterium
TTTTTTTATAACAATAACGTCAACACATATTTTTAATTGGCAATTGGCAATAAAAAAGGCACCGCTAATCAACGATGCCCATACTCCATAACTTTATGCCATTATCGATTCAGTGTTTTGGGGTTTTTGACTAACTCCGGATAAAGCCATCCCCTTTTTCCATCCATTTTTTTAATTCTATCAATCAATTCTTCTAAATCTTCAATTGTATATATTTCAACTTTCACTCTGTGTGATCCCCTATTCACGTTATCAGTTATAAAAGCAATATTTTCCATTTTTTCGTTCCAAGTTTCTACGTAATGTTCTTGCGTCGTTCCACGTGTCCTCACGCCATTCCCATAAACCATTTCAAGTATATCGTAGCCCACGCTCCTTCTTGTCAATGTATTTCTCACTATATCTCGTCCGCACGGCAATTGGTAAACCCCATATCGATTTGCACTCATCATCCAAGCCAAATTCACATCCTCAACATCTTTAAACGTTTTTGTCAAATAGGTTGTTAAAATACAAAAGCATTGCTCCACATGCATTATGCAAGTGTTCGTCCCGATTACGTTGTAGTATACATTTTCCCCATTTTGAGCTACCCTCCGCAAATCTGGACAGTTATTCAATAATTCCCTATCTATTAATATGGACGTTGCCACTTGTTTATCCAAAATTTTAATTGTCATTTTCATCATCTTCCTCCATCTCATCCATCAACTTCTGTTTACGTGCTTCCTCTTGCTCCCACCACGCTATATCTTCGCAGCAAATAACCGGTGCATGCTTCTTCGCTCTACACATTGCGAAATATTCCTCTGCAGATACGCCTATGCCGAGAGCTTTGTCTAAATCCACGTCCATGCCATATCATCTCCTTTCCTAGCATCTAAAAATTTATTTGTTATATTTTCACATTCCGAAAATGTCCTAAATCAAGTCCCCTCAAATCTTGTTTCGTCATACTCCAATTGCACACGAGTTCATTTTTTCTGTATGAATAAATGGCATTTTGGCAATTCCTCTTGTTTTTCAACTTTCTCAAACTGCTCCAAACAATCCATACACAGAACATTTATATCCTTTGTCGCTCTGAAACTGTTGTTGCATCCAGGACATATATATTTACGCGTACTACTCTTTGTCTTTGCTACTCCTAAACCATCCACCCCCGTTCCAACACCGCCTATCCCCTTTCCTGCAGTCCATATTCCAAAGTATGCACACCCATCCCTATTGATATCTAATGGCTTTTCTATTCTCTTTATTCTCAAAAGCTCACAAAACTCTTGTGTTGGTTCCGTCACACTCCAACCAATCCCCTTTGCATAACTGATCTGCAAACCTCTTTTCTCTGCTTCTTCCTTGAAATGCTTGTTATGATATCTACCATTCTGACTGGTATCACTAATCCCATTACAAGCACAATAATAATGAACCATCTCATGACACAGTGTTGCCATTACATTTTCAATGGGTCTGTCCAAATGCTCAGCAGATATATTAATCTCATTCAAGCGATCTTCCCCCACACGCCATTCTCTGCCTACTGTGTAATGTCCGTTTGTCCTGGGACTACTCATAATACTAATAACGATAGGAAGAAGATTATTTTCAAAATATACTTCATTTAATACATCAAATCCGTATTCCAGCATTTCTTGATAATTCTTTAGCATAGATTCACCCCTCGTTCCTTATTTATTGACTTATATCAAATATACGTATATTTTTTGGCAGTGCACTTACAAAAATCTGTATATATAAAAATACCGAAGCTCCTATTAAGAACTCCGGTACCATATTAGTATTCTTGTTGCCCAAAACAATTATTCAATCATTTTTAATTCCATTTTCTCCATATACTCAGTCTCCGCGCTCGAACATTCGTTCCCTACTGCAACCTCATAAATCTCTTTTTTGGCTTTTCCACAGAAATCAAGTAACACATACATAATTTTAACGGGAACATGTGTTCTGACACCATTTTCTTATGCCTGCTTTTCCGTTTGACACCATTTTGACACCATTTTCCTCTTTTTCCACCGAATCAGACCACGCCAGACCAATAGATAATGATTCCAAAAGCCCTTGTTTTATTGCTA
>JAILRH010000072.1 GCA_024698345.1 Lachnospiraceae bacterium
TAATACGTGCATGTTCAAGTTCATTTGCCACTTCAACTCTTTCCTTGATTAATGGATTTCCTATTGCCAACGCCTTAATCTCAGAATAACTCAATACTGTATCTGCACAATCGCCTTCACTTCGATGAATAACTGAAAGCGAACCCGATAAAAACTGTGCAATAAATTTCTGCTTATTCTCCAAAATTTGGTATGTATATGCATCAAACGAACTCTCTGTAATATATCTAAATATGTACACCTTATCACATGTATTTCCCTGTCGAATAATTCTGCCTTCTCGTTGAACCATATCAGACGGTTTCCAAGGAACATCTATATGATGTACGGCAATCAGTCTGTTCTGCACATTACTGCCTGTTCCAAGTTTTGACGTTGATCCAATAAGTATTCTAATTTTTCCATCATTAAACTGTTTTTCCAGTTTACTTCTCTGCGCTTCGGTTGAAGCATCATGAATAAATGCTATTTCGTTTGCTTTTACATTCATTTCAATTAGCTTTTCCTTTAATTCATCGTATACATTAAATCTATCTTTAGGAGTCCCAATATCAGAAAATGCAATCTGACATTTATCAGGATATTCAAAATATAAATACGAGATATTCTTTGCACAAATGCTTACTTTGTCTTCCTCAGAAATTGCTTCCGGCTCAACCAATCTGATATCAAGTGCCGCCATACGTCCCTGTACTGTCACCTTCAATAAATTGTCTTCTCTTCTGCTAATTTCTCTGTTTCGTATTACCTCTGTACGACGTACAATATCGTCAATATATAATGCCTGTGCTTCTGATTTTTTTACAACGATATCTGTATATCCCTCAAAATCCGGAAGTCCGAGTTCTTCATTATCTCCTTGATAAAAATCACATACAGCACTAAACATAGTCATTAATTCGGGCAAATTATGAAAACATGAAAACCTGGTTGTAAACCTGCAATTTTTACTGTCAACATCCACTTCAAAACTGTACTCTTCCTGACAAAATGTATTTATCCAATCATTAAAATGATATATATTGCACATTTTCAATTCTTCCGGCTGTAAATAGTACTGTAACGTGTACAAATCTGCCAAGCTATTAGTAATAGGCGTTCCGGTTGCAAAAATAACGCGACCATCCTGTTCCTGTATATAACGTACTTTTTCAAGCATATTGTCCGCTTTTTTGCTTCCTTTGATGTGCATTCCAACTATGGAATCACTTCCCTGATAATCTATCGTAATATTCTTATAATTATGCGACTCATCAACAACAATACAATCAAAACCAAGTTCATCAAAGCATGCAAGTTCATTATTTTTAAAGGATTCTTTGTATTTGTCAACTGACTTTTTTAATGACTTCTTTAAAGTTCTCAATTTATTTCTTTGACTAGCATTTTCAGCATTTGCTATATGATAATCGCATTCCCTTATTTGCTCCTCTTTTTTTGCAAATGCATATTCTTTACTTAATGTAATCATGTCATAGGATGAATACGCCATAAAAACTACAACTTGCTTTGCATTCTTAATCTTCTTCAATGTGATGTTTCTTTCCTGCGGTGCAAATTCTTTTCTTGGTCTGCAAACCATAATACTATCATTTGGATACAATTCTTTATATGCTTTGGCAGCTGCATCAAGTGTGTTATTAGGAACAACGATTAACGCTTTTGAGCATAATTCAAGTCTCAACAATTCATGCACCCCACATGAAAACTCAAGTGTCTTTCCTGAACCGACATCATGTGCCAATAATACATTATGTGTAGATAATATATGTGCAATTGCATCTTTCTGGTGTTTGTACGGTTTTACATCATTTGAAAGTTCTTTTAACTCCAAGTAATCACCGTCAAATTTACTTATTCCGTAACCATAGTGATCTGCATAAGCTTTTTGGAGTTTCTCTTCGTTATACTTATCACCATGACAATAATCCTGAAAACAAACATCAATAGCATTTGCTTTTTCCTGTGCAGCAATAGTGTGTGCACGATTTATAACAGAGTCATAATTCCCTGTTTCAGGGTTCTGGATACTGGCATATACTTTTATCGGTCTTGCATTTAATTTATTTATAATTATCCTTATAGCAGACATATGCTTTGTCCCATACGTGAAATTATTTAATATATAATTCGCACTTCTATTAACTATAACGTCCCATCTTCCCCTAAATGGGTCATAAATGACAGTGGGAGGAACAGCCATATCCAATAATTTTGCAATAAAATCCGCAATAAAATTATCAATGCTGAGAACCCATGTTGAACCGATATTAACGTGAATATCCTCCCCACATACTTCCTCAGGCAAATTATCTTCCAAGAGTTTAATTACTTCATCCATCTGTCCGTACAATTCATTAATTTTTCTTGCCTCTTTAAGTTTCTTTACACGATTACCGATTAATAATTCCTGTTTAGTAACCCAACCAACAGTTTTATCTGCACCGAGCATAAGCTGATCTGGATTTCTCCATATCAACTTACCATTTGCTAATTGAATTAATTCGTCTACAGTATTTCCCGTTATACTTGCCCAGTATTCAAGATTGATGTAACCAAACATATTTCTTGTAATATCGAAACCATCTTCCAATGTTACAACCTTCTCTTTCGGAGTATCGGAAATATCTGAATCATTGTATACTACACCGAGTTCCTCAAGTTCCATAAAATCATCCTGCCCAAATTCTTCGAAAATGTCGTCTTCAAAATAATTATTTAACATAATGCAACCTCCCGATTTTCTTCTAATACATAGACACAATTTTCCATTAACAAATCTATATATATTACATTACTGCATAGCCATTTGTATCAGTAAGGCATGTTTTATCCAAAATTGAAACTTTAAAGTGACATTTATGAAACAATGTATTTTCATATAATTTGACAAACAAATAAGCCATTTCGGAAAACGTCATTTTCCAAAATGGCTTATTTGTTTATGCTTTATTCAATTTTTATCTACTAGCGAATCATCATGTTATATAATAATATATCTTTCAGATAAAATTGATTTAGATA
>JAILRH010000130.1 GCA_024698345.1 Lachnospiraceae bacterium
CCATTGAAATTATGAGTAAAACAGTATATAGCATTGAAAAAAATCTCAGAATAAAATAATTCTTATATTTATCCTTATCATATATCTCTCTCATTCCAAAAATGATGGAAAGGGCTCCTCTTGATGCTGCCCATGTTGCAAAGACAGCAGTGGCAGAGATAATAGTTTTTGATGAGTGATTATCCATTTCTTGAAAAACTTGAATCAGAAATGTTTTTAAAGTTGAAGGAGCATAATGCCTAATAAGCCCGGGTATTAGTGTGTCCGGGATAGGAATGTATTTTAATGAATTTAAGAACAAAAGGATAATAGGTAAAAATGACATCAAAATATAAAATGATGCCTGAGCGGAATAAACACCTAAACGATGTTCCACTGAATTTATAAATATACAATTAATAAATTCAAAAAAAGAACGAATATTTTTTTTCGTATTTTTGATAAAGTTGCCCATTTTTTTACCTCCTTTCCTTTTGTTTTTTGTTATTTACTGTTATTAAATAGTATACCACATTATATGTTTATTATCATTTTTATATATTTTTTCTTGTGAATGAATCATATCCGATTAAGAGAAAAATACCAGTATGAATCAATAAAACCATGGCACCAAACATAGGAGTCATTCCTATAAAGTCAATAGATTTATTCATAATTGACTCAAAATCAGTAACTGCAAAAATAGTATATCTGCAGAAATCAAAATTAAGTATTTGTGCAATACTACAGATTGATGAGCCTACATAGTAGAAGATTATACTGATTGTGATGGCCAAAGCTGAATTCCTGAATAAGGATGAAATAGTAAATGCCAAGGTCAATGCTATGAATATCTGAATGTATCCGTAGACATATTTTGTAAGTATAAACATTAGTGCTGAATGACGAACAACTTTTTCGCCTTCAACAAGCAATAAAGCTGTATTTAATTGCCTGAATCCCAGCAATGGAACTGATATGATAAATGACAATAAAAATGTTAACAGAGTCAGTGCCAATGAATATAATGAAACAGTTAGAAACTTACTCCAAAAAATCTTTGCGCGGGATACGGGATTAATCAGTAGAAACTTGATTGTTCCCTGGGAAAATTCTTTTGAAATTATGTTTCCGGCAACAACAATTATAATAATCAGAACAACGCTTAATACAAGTTTTGAGTTTTTTAATGTGTTGTAAAGAGATCCTGAATAATAGTATTTATCAGAACTAAGAATAGAGCCGGAACCGTCGGTGAGATAAATCGCATATTCCTGATTATTCTCTAATCTGTATTTTGACACGAGAGCCATATTGGATATTTCTTCAAATTCTCCGCTGTCCATTACTGAAGAATTATTTGATGACGAAATGTTGTTTGTTTCAATGTTCTCAGCATATTTTGGATATACTGATTCATATTGAGAAATTGCTTCGTTCTGCCAGTTATCTTTACCTTCCCATATCTTATTATCTACACGGTATTTATATATAAATGAATACATATCTATTAGATTTTTATCATCGTATATGAGTTTTAAATTATCCTTAATAGCACTGTAAAAAGAAGCAGGGTCATCTTTTTTTATTGAGTCAAATAAAGAGTTGCAGAATGTGTTTAATTCATAATTCTCTTTGCCTGCCGCTTCATTGTAATTGAACTCATAGTAGATCTTTTGGAGGGCAATTGAACGCCATGAAGTATCCTTGCTTGAAAAATATTCTTTTTCAGGAATGGATAGTTCCTTTGCTTTTGTCAGCATTTCAACAGTTAAAATGTCGTTAGATTCCGTTGCCCAGCCAATCTGCGTGTCGTATGTGTCTGTTGAAACATCTATTTGACTTGTGGCTTTATCCATGATTACGTTACCCATAATAGTAATCACAGGCATTAGTATGATGGTAAATAAAAGAAAGCCCAATAATACATAAGTACTTACTTTATGAAATATTTTAGAAAATTCATTAATTATAAGATTAAACAATTTGTCCACCTCCCTTGTTAGTAATGCTTATAAATGCTTCTTCAAGATTTTGATTTTCAACCTTAGAAACAGTGTAGACGGATATGCCGTTTTTAACTAGCATTGCTGTTATTGAAGCTATAATTTCTAAGTTGTTATCAGAGTTTACATGAACTAATAATTTTTGATTATCCGGCTCGGTTTGAACTTCTGAATTTTCGGCTATTAAATGCTGTGTTTTTTCTAAATCGGAAGTGGAATATGCAAAGGTGACCTGATGTCCCTGAGACACAGATAATAAATTATCAATACTGTCTAATCTTATAACGTTACCTTCATTTATAATTGCAACTCTGTCACACATAAGTTCCATTTCACTCATCAGATGACTAGATACCATGACACACACATCTTCTTTGTGGGCAATATTTGTGAGAATGTCTCTCAAATTCTTTATTCCTACAGGATCTAAACCATTTGTCGGCTCATCCAAAATAAGAAGACGCGGATTGTGAAGAAGTGCAAGAGCAACGCCGAGACGCTGACGCATTCCGAGAGAATATTTGCTGACTTTGTCATTGATACGATTTGTCAAACCAACAAGTTTAATGACCTCTTCAATACGTTCAGGAGTCACATTTTTACGCATTCTGACATATTGCATTATATTCTGTCTACCTGTCAGATATTTATACATCTCTGGATTTTCAACTATTGCGCCAAGATAACTCATGGCTTCCTCATATTCTTTATTAAGGCTCTTTTCGAATATCTCGATTTCACCTTCTTCAATGTTAATTAATCCGGTGATTAATTTTATCAGTGTTGTTTTCCCGGCACCGTTTGGACCTAATAGACCGAAAACTTCACCGGTATATGTTTCAAATGATACATTATTGAGTACGGTTCTGTTTCCGTATGTTTTTGAAATATTTTTGATTTTTAAAGCTGTACTCATAAAACCTCCTAATTAGACTCATCCGGTACAAACGTTTTATTGAGTTCGGTTGAGTTTATTGCTGTAAATAACCATTTCCCTTTTTCTTTGTGTAATTGAGCAGTTAACTGCAATTTAACAACACAATATCCATTCACTGGTTCACCGGTGTAACTTCCTTCCGGTGCAGATGGAGATTGTAATAAATCAGTCAGTGAATCAATTTTGTCATTATAATTAAAATTATCACTGTCCAACAAATCAAAATTATTTAACCCCAAATAGTAGGAATCTGAAGCACCGGTTATTTTGATGTTTACAATTCCTGTAAATAACGCATATCCGGGACCTATTTTTTTAATCTTTGCCTGCGATATTGAATAATTGCTGTTTTTTACATTGATAATAGAATCTTTTCTGTTGTAGAAAGATTTTATTTCTGACTCAAGGATTAATTTCGTGGATGGATAGGAAAGCGTATTTTCTGCATAACTCCAATAGTTATCAATAATAGCTTTTGTTTTATTTAAATCTTTTTCAGATAAAGAGTTATTAATGTTAGATTTTAGAATATCTGAACAATAGTTACCGACCTGCGAGAATATTTTATCTTTTTCAGTGTTGAAAGTACGGTATCCAATAAGAACATAGCTGGCAAGAATTAAATACGCAACAAAAGCAATCAAAAGTCCCCTGTTACATTTTGATATGTATTTTTTCATGTTTACCTCCCAAATCTTCAAAGTATTATCAAATATTTATTGTACAATATTACCTGTGAAAAGTATATATAATAATAAAAAACAAGAGTAACTAGTCAGTCTTTCAGCAATGCCAGCTCGAATCCGCAGATAAATCTGTTAAGTTTTGTCGCGTGTCTCGCTGATTTGGGTTCCCCAAATACATAAAAGAATAGGTACATATATGATGGTTTGACACTTATTTATATATGTAATACAATAAAAAGTCGGAGTAATAATATCATATTAAAAATAAGGGGATAATGGATGAGATTTGTAATTCAGAGAGTGTCACATGCCAATGTTACAGTTGATAACAACATCACAGGAGAGATTAATAAAGGTTTTTTAGTTTTAGTTGGAGTGAGTAATGAAGATTCAAAAGAAATTGCTGACAAGATGATTAAAAAACTCGTAAATATGAGAATTTTTGAAGATGCTAACGGAAAGACAAATCTTTCTTTGGCTGATGTGAATGGAGAATTATTACTTGTTTCACAGTTTACACTCTATGCTGATTGCAAGAAAGGAAACAGACCTTCTTTTATAAATGCAGGTGGCCCTGAACTGGCAAATGCATTGTATGAATACATCATTGATGAGTGCAGAAAATCAGTGGAAGTAGTCGAGACAGGAATATTTGGTGCAGATATGAAAGTTGAACTTTTAAATGACGGACCATTCACTATTATTCTTGACAGCAATGAATTGTAGGGCGTTATTTATCATTAGTATATATTTTAATTATTGAATTTAAAGTGAGGATAAAAATGAGAACACAGGATTTCTATTATGATTTACCACAGGAACTTATAGCACAGGATCCTTTGGAAGACAGAAGCAGTTCCAGATTAATGCTTTTAAATAAGAATACCGGAGAATTGGAGCATAAAGTTTTCAAAGATATTATTGATTATTTAAGAGCGGGAGACTGCCTTGTAATTAACAATACAAAGGTAATTCCTGCAAGATTATTGGGAAGCAAAATCGGAACGGATGCGGCAATAGAAATTCTATTACTTAAAAGACGTGAGAATGATATCTGGGAATGTCTTACTAAGCCGGGAAAAAAATGCAGACCGGGTGCAAGAATTTCTTTTGGTGACGGCTTACTGGTTGGTGAAATCATTGATGTGATAGAAGAGGGGAATCGATTAATCAAGTTCGAATATGAAGGAATCTTTGAGGAAATATTAGATCAGTTAGGACAGATGCCTTTACCTCCTTATATTACACACAAACTCAAAGATAAAAATCGATATCAGACAGTATATGCAAAGTATGAAGGATCAGCTGCAGCACCTACTGCAGGTCTTCATTTTACAAAAGAACTTCTGGAAAAAATTCAGAATAAAGGTGTAAAAATAGCTAATGTAACTCTTCATGTAGGACTTGGAACTTTCAGACCTGTAAAGGTTGATAATGTTTTAGAACATCATATGCACTCTGAGTTTTACAACGTTGAGGAGAGTGATGCTGCAATTATTAACGAAACAAGACGAAACGGTGGCAGAATTATTTCCGTTGGTACAACAAGTTGCAGAACTTTGGAGTCTGTAACTGACGAAAATGGTGTTGTTCATGCAGGAAGCGGAAATACTGAGATTTTTATCTATCCGGGATATAAGTTTAAAGCAATTGATTGCCTAATAACTAACTTCCATCTTCCGGAGTCTACATTACTTATGTTGGTTTCTGCATTGGCAGGAAAAGATAATATAATGAATGCTTACGAAGAAGCAGTAAAAGAAAAATATAGATTCTTTTCATTTGGAGATGCCATGTTTATTCATGATTAGTGGAGAAAGATAGTTTATTTGGAGAATATATGGAAAAATACTTTGTCAAAAAGATAGAAAATAAAAAAGATATAGAAGTTGAAGTGCCGGGCTCGAAGAGTATTACTAACAGAGCATTGTTACTGGCAGCCATGGGTAATAAAAAATGCAGGTTAAAAGGTGTTTTGTTCAGTGATGATTCAAGGGCATTTTTGGACTGCATTAAAGAACTGGGATTTGATATTTCAGTAAATGAAGAAGAAAAAACAGTTGATGTAGTTGGAACAGGTGGCAAGATAAAGAATAACAATGCCACAATAAATGTGAGAAGTGCAGGAACTGCAGCTCGCTTCCTGACAGTTTTTCTTGCGGTTGCGGGAGGAGATTATATTCTCAATTCTTCAGAACAGATGAAAAGAAGACCTATGGCAGAACTGATAGAAGCACTTAGAAATCTTGGTGTTTCCATTAAGTGTATTGAGAAAGAAGGGCATTTTCCATTTGAGATTCATTCAACAGGATTAAAAAAATCAGAGGTTGTCATTGATACAACAAAGAGCAGTCAGTATGCAAGTGCACTTATGATGGCATCTGCCGCAAGTAATGGTATGAAAATCGCAATGACGGGAGATAGAACCAATGGTGCTTATATTAAGATAACAGAGCGTATGATGGAACAGTTTGGTATTAATTTCAATAGAGATGGTGATGTTTGTACAGTATATTCAGATTCCTTTGGAATACATGAGTATCAGATTGAGCCTGATGCTTCAGCAGCGTGTTATTTTTATGCCATGGCTCCATTGCTTAAGGTGAAAGTAACAGTAAAGAATCTGTATATGGATTCAATGCAGGGTGATATGCAGTTTGTTAAGGTTATGGAACGGCTGGGTTGTAAGATTAATGAAACGCCAAATGGCGTAGAAATAGACGGCGGAAATCTCGATGATTATGAAGGAATTGACATACGCATGAAAGATTTTTCAGATCAGACAATGACTATGGCAGTTGTAGCAGCCTTTGCAAAGACTCAGACTGTAATCAGAGACGTCGGACATATAAGACTTCAGGAATCAGACAGAGTAGCAGCAATAGTAAATGAACTTACAAAGATGGGAGCCGGAGCATCTTTTGTCGAGCAGAATGGGAAGACAAATATTGTAATTAATCCTGCGCCGATTCATCCCTGTGAAATAGAGACATATGAAGATCACAGAGTTGCAATGGCATTTACACTTCCGGGCCTTGTAATTGACGGATTTGTAATTGATAATCCAATGTGTTGCAGAAAAACATTTGAAAATTATTATGAAATAATTGATGAAATTACAAAATAGTTTTTTTGTGCACATATTATAAATAATTATAAAATAGGAAAGCCACGACAGTATTGATATGTAATAATCTCTACCGTTGTGGCTTTTTTATAATAATTTATCTTTTTATAACATTGTAGCGATGTCTCTCAAGAAGAGTCATGGTGCTGTCAGCAGAAAAACTATCGTAGAAATCAATTTTCAAAACACCTTCCTCAAATTCCCTGTTATGAATAATTCCGATATTCTTGATGCTGATTCCGTTTGTTGCAAGAATGGTTGCAATAGTGGCAATAGCACCGGATTCATCAATAATGTCACAGTATACTGAATAAGTTTTTGAAATAATACTGTTAGTTCTGTCTTCAAAAGAATCTCTGTATTCTCTGCTGTTGCTTATTGTATCGTATATTCCCTGACCGTTTTTTGTGTCGAGATATTCTTTTGTTTTTTTGAGTTCATCTATATATTTTTGCAACATATTAGAAATGTTTACACTGTTTGTCATACATATCTGTTCCCACATTTCCGGAGAAGAAGAGGCAATTCTTGTAATGTCCTTAAATCCGCCTGCGGCAATCAGTTTCATATATCCCATTTCTGAATCATTGTCATGTACAAGGTTGACAAGATCGGCAGCAATAAGATGAGGAAGATGACTGATAGCTGCAACTACGTTGTCATGCTCTTCGTAAGAAATATTAACGGGTATTGCACCTATGGAACGAACTATTTCGGAAAATTCTTCAACTTTTTCAGAAGGAGATTTGGAAGTGGCAGTAATTGCGTAGTATGCATTTTCGCAAAGACGGTCATTTGCATGTTCATAACTTGTCTTTTCAGAACCTGCCATAGGATGACCGCCGATAAAATTAGCCTCCATATCAAGTTCGATAACTGCTTTATGTATATTACCTTTTACAGAACCGACATCAGTAATGATAGTGTGTTCATCAATTATTTCTTTTAACATTTTTAGATATTCAACATTTTTTTCAACAGGTGTGCACAAAAAAATGTAATCACATTCTGAAAAGACAGAGTCAACACAGTCTGTAACGATATCTGCCGTTCCGTCTTTTTGAGCCATAATTCTTGGGAGTTCGCTTCTGTTGTATGCGATGATTCTGCAGTAAGGCATAACTCTTCTCAGAGCTTTCGCAATAGAACCTCCTATTAATCCTAATCCTATAAATCCAAATGTAAATTTTTGCATAATAAATTCTCCTTGCTTACTTTAACGCTTTAAAGTGTAACGCTTTAAAGAAGATAAGTCAAGCGCTTTATAAAATTTTCTTGTAATAGAAATGTAATTAGAGTAAAATGGATTTATAAGTTTTAAGTCATAAAAAGACTTAGTTGCACGGAGTTAACAATTTAATACAGGAGGGGTAGGCTTATGAAGGTTTATGAGACACAGAACATCAGAAATGTCGTTTTTCTTGGACATGGAGGTTCAGGAAAAACTACTTTAACTGAAGCAATGGCATTTGCAACTGGAGCAGTGTCAAGGCAGGGAACTATTGAAGCAGGAACAACCATCAGTGATTATGACAGTGAGGAGATTAAGAGAAAGATTTCTATCAATGCCACTGTGGTGCCGATTGAATGGAACGGACTTAAGATTAATATCCTTGATGCACCCGGATCATTTGATTTTGTAGGTCAGGCTGAAGAGGCTATGAGTGTAGCAGATGCAGCTGTAATCGTTGTAAACGGTAAATCAGGAATTGAAGTCGGAACTATCAAAGCTTGGAATATATGTGAGAGAAGAAAGATTCCATGTTTATTCTTTGTTACCAATATGGATGATCCAAATGCAAATTATATGGAGGTTGTAAATAACTTAAAAGAGACTTTTGGGAAGAAAGTTGCTCCATTCCATTTGCCTATTATAGAAGACGGTGTTTTAACAGGATTTGTAAACGTCGTAAAAATGGGAGGAAGAAGATTTACCACAGGTGGTGAATATGAAGAAAGAGATATACCTGATTTTGTAAATTCTGATCTTGAACCTATAAGAGAACAACTTATGGAAGCCGTTGCAGAATCTTCAGAAGAACTGATGGATAAGTATTTTAACGGAGAAGAGTTTACTTATGAAGAGGTATCAGGAGCATTAAGAAAGAGTGTTATCGAGGGAGATATTATTCCTGTTCAGATTGGTTCGGGCGTTAATACTCAGGGCGTAAGCATGCTTTTGCAGAGTTTTGAAAAATATTTTCCATCTCCTGAAAAGTCTGCAGTATTCAAAAAAGGTGTTGTTACAACAACAGGTGAGAACATTGAAGCTGACAAGGATGAGAGCAAGCCTGTGAGTGCTTATGTTTTTAAGACTATTATGGATCCTTTTGTTGGAAAATACAGTTTAGTTAAAGTTTGTACAGGTGTATTGAAGGCCGGAGATACTATTTATAATGTTACAAAAGAAGTAGAGGAGAAGCTTAATAAGTTATATGTTATGTCAGGAAAGAATGTAACTGAAGTAAGCGAACTTAGATCCGGCGATATTGGTGCTATCGGAAAACTTACAAGCACAAGAACCGGAGATACCTTGTCTACAAGAGGATGGCCGGTTGAATATCATAAGACAGATATGACAGTTCCATACACATATATGTCGTATAAACCATTAGCAAAAGGTGATGAAGATAAAGTTGCTCAGGCACTTCTCAAGCTTTGTATTGAAGATCTTACGTTGAAGACAGTCAATGATGATGAAAATAAGCAGACGCTGCTTTATGGAGTTGGTGATCAGCAGTTAGATGTGGTTGTGAGCAAACTGAAAGATAAATTCAAAGTAGACATAGAACTTGCAAAACCAAAATTTGCATACAAAGAGACTATCAGAAAGAAAGCTCAGGCACAGGGAAAACATAAGAAACAGTCAGGTGGCCACGGACAGTACGGAGATGTTGTCATGGAATTTGAACCATCAGGGGACCTTGAAACTCCTTATGTATTTGAAGAAAAAATTGTTGGTGGCGCAGTTCCTAAGAATTACTTTCCTGCAGTTGAAAAGGGTATTCAGGAATGTGTACTTAAGGGACCTCTTGCAGGATATCCCGTAGTAGGAGTGAAAGCAACACTTATAGATGGATCTTATCATACCGTAGATTCTTCCGAGATGGCGTTTAAGACTGCAGCGACACTCGCATTCAAGAATGCATTCATGGATGCTTCACCGGTACTTCTTGAGCCTATCTCTACTTTGACAGTTGTTGTACCTGAGAAGTTTACAGGTGATGTTATGGGAGACCTTAACAAGAAGAGAGGTAGAGTTCTTGGAATGAATCCTCTCGGTGGTGGAATCACAGAGGTAATTGCCGATATACCTTCTTCTGAGTTGTTTGGATATTCCACAAGACTTAAGTCAATCACCGGTGGAACCGGAGATTTCTCATATGAATTTGCCAGATATGAGCAGGCTCCGTCTGATGTTCAGGAAGAGATAATTAAAGCTAATAGCGAAGGATAATAATATAAACCGGAAAAGTATTGTATGATGCTTTTCCGGTTGTACTTTTGATATGAAACCTTCATACGCAGTTTTCAGAATCCTCTATCGCATTAAGCAAATCTTTTCTTAAAACTGTTCATCAAGTACTAGTTTTTAACTTCATAATAATAATGATTACTCGTCCGTTCCAATTCACGAGTTTTCTTGATGAAAACTCGTTCAGTGGAACTAAATTTTAAGGAATTGTAATCCTTAAAATTTGACTTCGTATCATTATTATTATTTCA
>JAILRH010000144.1 GCA_024698345.1 Lachnospiraceae bacterium
GTTCTATGTAATAACGGCAACTTGCAAACATGAACTGAAATAATATTCGGATAAGATTTTGCTAATTCTGTCCATTCCTCAACACATTCTTCAACCGAAACATATTTTTTTAAAGGTTGCCTCATATTACCACATATTTCTTCAACTGAATTAGGCTCATTTAATAAAACTTGAAGTTTAATTTTCTTTTCGAGTATCAATGATAGTAAATCCACTTTATCTGAATCACGTTGCCACTCTGCACCAGCGTGAAATGCCATTTGGACACAATGAACACCTTCTTTTAGTATTTCTTCCCTAATAAACTGTGACGACTTTAATGAAATTCCATTAGCCACATTGCTCTTTCGTGAAATATCAATCATATAGTTCACAATTTTATCAATTGTCGCCTCCAGATATTCCTGACTCATTAATACGCCCTGCCTGTTCTCTAACAATTTTAATTCATCTGGGAACTTTTCATTTAATTCCTTAGGCCAAACGAAATCTGAATATCTAACAGGTATAATATGTTTATTACTATTCAATGCAACCATTATTTCTCTTCTAACCCAGTCATTCTCATCTCCGCATCTATTCAGTGCATCTTTAGACAAAATTAAAATGAAATTTGCTGAATTGTTTATAGCTTCAATTAATCTTTCATCAAAATATCCCGCTTTATCCTCTTCAAGGTCAAGGAAACAATTAATCCCCTTATTTTTTAGTCTTTCTCTTATTACCTGAGCCATTAAAAATCCGCCTTCTCGTCTATAACTAATAAAAGCATCATATTTCATTAAATCTCACCTCATTTCACCTGTTTACAACAATTTTAACATTTATTTTTTATCGCAACAACTCTTAATAAAAATACTTTTATTGTTTTATTATCTCTATTATTGTAGAATATTAGTATTATATATACTTTCAGGAGGTTTTTTATGCAATATAACGTTTTTCTTTGCTACAAAGGTACGGAATCTGGTTTGCTCGCAGGAAAGATTTATTCTGAGTTAAACGAATATACTCATAAAAGAATAAGTATTTTTTATGCACCGGAATGTATACCATCAGGTCAGGATTTTGTTGAAAAATGTAAATCTATAGCTGGAGAAGTATCTTTGATGATACTTTTTATTACTAAAGATTTTTTTGATAATCTTAATGATGAAAATAACGTTGTCGGACACGAAATAAGGAATGCATTAAGTAATAAGGATTGTCATTTTTTACCTATTATTCTGCCTGGAATTGAAATAGAAGATATCTCACTACAAGATTATTTTACTGTTGACGAAATCTATAGAATTACACATATCAATCCACTAAGATATACCGATGTATACACATTTAAATCCTCACAGCTACTTATGCCCATTCTAGAGTCTCTTGCTCTGGATGAAAGCTATATTAAAGAATACGATAATATAAAATCAAGGACCCATATAAGTGATAATAAAAAAGGTGACTTTTTCTCTGATGACAATATAAAAGAAAAAGAAAGACTTGAGCGACAACAGCAATTATTGCTTGATTATGATAAAGAAGTTTACGACAAACTACTTGAAGGGAAAGCAAACTTAAATATCCTTGATTTAGGTTCGGGAAACGGAACTGCCCTTATGAAAAGATTCGAAAATAGATTAGAAGTCAGTAAAATAATCGGGATAGAATTTAACAAAAAAAATGTCGACGATGCAAATCAAAAATATATAAATACCAAAGCTTCTTTCTTTCAGTTAGATATTGAATCTGAAAGTTTTTTGGATGATTTAAAACAAATAATGGAAGAACAACATATCGAGAAATTTGACTTTGTCAACATATTAGCACTCGTTTCTCACTTAAAAAATCCTGCAAAAGTATTTAGACTTATTAGAAAAGTATGTTCAAGAGACGCCGTTGTCTTTGTTAGAAATATTGATGACGGATTTAATATCGCCTACCCGGATAACAACGGTGATTTTGAAAAATCCCTTTCTATACCACATAAACTCACCTCTTGTGGTTATAGATATTCGGGACGCGAAGTTTATGGTTTCTTAAAAAATGCCGATTATAAGGATATTGTTTTAGAAAAAACCGGAATTAGTACTGTAGGCTTAGATTATGAAAACAAAGAAATACTGTTTGATGTAATGTTTAAGTTTATTCTTAACGGTTTAGTTAAAGATTCTACCGAATCAGAGGATTCGGAAATAAAGGCATTATATAAATGGTATACAGGTATTTATGAAGATTTAGAAGAACAATTTATGCGTAGCGACTTCTTCTTTACATTAGGTTTTTTAATATATACTGCAAAAATATAAAGAAATATGTGAGTCAGGGATTTTTGTCTCTGACTCATTTTCAGCACTTCCATCATACTTTTACATCAATATTCAATCTATCTCATTTCATATCTATGTTTTCATTTCAGATTATTTCATAATAAAATCAGCTTTATTATGTAAAAAAAGAATGCCATTACAACTTACTTAACGACATTCTTTTATAAATATTAAATATAAATCCTTGATTTACTTAATTTTTATCTTCACTATCTTGCTCGCATACATATATCTACTTGTTTCCTTCGCCATTATAATAATTCTATATGTACCTTTTTTTGCGCCTTTCTTGATAGTAACTTTTCCGTTCTTTGATACCTTAATATATTTGGTGTTTTTAGAAGGAGAACATGTATATATTGCATATTTCAGTTTTCCATTTCCAGTTGTTTTTGCCTTGAGTGAAAATGTAACTTTTTTCTTCTTAAGTTTTTTAACCTTATACGTTTTAATCTTTGCCGTTGTTATTCTCTGTTTCTTTATTGATTCTTTTTCCTGTGAAGCTGTGCTCGAATTTTCTTTTGTTGTAGTCTTTTCAGATTGTGTTGTTTGTTGCTCGTTATTTGTTGTTTTTAATTTTTCAATTTTTTCCGTTCTTTCTTCATTGCAGATACTACAAGCATACTTTAAAATACCTTCTTCTTTTTCAGTAGGCTTTTTTGTGACAATTCCATTTCCCCAAATATGATCGTGCACATTTATAGCTGACAATTTATACATAGTTAAATTTCCCAATGTATCATAGGCATATATGTGCGTGTAATAAATGCCAGTTTCACTATTGTGAGCCGATGAATTTACTCTGTACGTCCAATAATCACCGTTTTTAGTCCCTTTGGCCGCCAAATTAGTCCACCATTCACCGATTATATCATCTTGATCATTGTATTTCGTCCAAGAAGGGAACTGAACTCTTAACACGCTCATTTCTTTATCAACTACTTTACATTTAACACTGTATCCACTCGAACTCACATCATATACTATAACCTCTGAAATTTCTGGGCCGTCTGAATCAAATGTATAAGTAATCGCTGCTTGAGTACAGTTTCCGCTATTATCATACGCATACAAATGTATTGTATATATCCCCCGTTCATTATTGTGCTCTGAAAATTCAACCCTAGCCCAATAATAATCATTATTATCTGTGTTATGTCCGTCATACCAAATAAGATCATCTTGTCCATTAAAATTAGTCCATATCGGATACCTAACACTCGAGATTCCGGAACTATCAGTTATCTTCGCCATAACAGTAAATGCTCCATCACGCAATTCTCCAACGTGAAAGTCTGAAAAAGATGGACCTGTTGAATCATTATTATTTGGATAAATAAACCCAAGCAAAGTTTTTCCATTGTCATATGGTCTTGCTCCACCCACTGCATTTGTTAATGTGTACCCTATAGCCACTCCATGCGAATCTGTTTGATCCAAGTCCGTTCTTCCGCCTTCATTAACTGTAAAAGTATT
>JAILRH010000135.1 GCA_024698345.1 Lachnospiraceae bacterium
TATTTTATATACCATCAAGAGGTGGGTCAATTTTAAGTGTTAAATTTTCAAGGTACACAGTATAAAAATATATTTTGTCGTATGTCAGGGTGGGTCAGTTTTAACCGTAAAACCCTGGTCAGTTTTAATTGTAAATCAACAGTATGAAAAGAAAAACGTATTACAGAATATTTTTTGAAACAAAACCTGATAATCAGTTAATTATAAAATCAGATAATGAAGGAATTTACAGACTTAAATATAAATTTATAGCATTGATTTCCGATAAAATCAGATTGCAGTATAAATGCATATAAATACTTGTTTTGATAACGATAATGAAGTAAAATATCATTATAGAAAATACTTGGAGGAAAGTACATATGAAAAATATATTATTTGTTGCATCTGAATGTGTGCCTTTTATTAAAACCGGAGGTCTGGCAGATGTTGTAGGATCTTTACCAAAATGTTTTGACAAAACCAAATATGATGTGAGAGTGATTCTTCCAAAATATATGTGCATGGACGAGAAGTGGAAGAGTCAGTTAGAATATGTAAATCACTTTTATATGGATTTGTGTTGGAGAAGACAGTATGTTGGAATTTTAAAATTAGAATATGAAGGTGTTACATTCTATTTTATTGATAACGAATATTATTTTTCGGGTCCAACTCCTTACAGTGATATGAGATACGATCTTGAGAAGTTTGCATTTTTTTCAAGAGCTGCATTATCGGCATTACCTGTTATTGGATATAAGCCTGATATTGTTCATTGTCATGACTGGCAGACAGGTTTGATTCCTGTATATCTTAAGGATAGTTTTTCACAGGGTGAGTTTTACCGTAATATGAAGTCTATAATGACTATACATAACCTTAAGTTCCAGGGGGTATGGGATGTTCAGACTATTAAAGATATAGCAGGATTGTCAGATTATTATTTTACATCAGACAAGCTTAAGGATTATGATAACGGCAACTACTTAAAAGGTGGTATCGTTTATGCGGATTTAGTTACAACAGTTAGTGATACTTACGCAGATGAGATTAAGACACCATTCTACGGTGAAGGTCTTGACGGCTTAATGAGAGCAAGATCAAATTGTCTCTCAGGTATTGTTAACGGTATAGATTATGATGAGTACAATCCGGAGACAGATCAGTACATATTCAAGAACTACAACGCATCTAATTTCAGAAAAGAGAAAATCAAAAACAAGATTGCTCTTCAGAAAGAACTTGGACTTGAGCAGGATAGTAAGAAGATGATGATTGGTCTTGTAAGCCGACTCACTGATCAGAAAGGTCTTGACTTGATTGCGTATATTATGGACGAGTTATGTCAGGATGCAATTCAGTTTGTTGTACTTGGAACAGGTGAAGAGAGATACGAGAACATGTTCAGACATTTTGACTGGAAGTACGGCAAAGATGTATCTGCCAATATTTACTACTCAGAGGCAATGTCCCACAAGATTTATGCTTCATGTGATGCGTTCCTTATGCCATCATTGTTCGAGCCTTGCGGACTTAGTCAGTTGATGAGTCTCAGATACGGAACTATTCCGATTGTAAGAGAGACAGGCGGTCTTAAAGATACAGTAGAAGCTTATAACGAGTACGAGAATAAAGGAACCGGTTTTTCGTTTGCAAATTACAATGCTCATGAGATGCTTGATACTATCAGATACGCTGAAAAGATATACTATGATAAGAAACGTGATTGGAATAAGATTGTTGAGAGAGCTATGAAAGCGGATTTTTCTTGGGATGTTTCAGCAAAGAAGTATCAGGAGTTATATGATAATCTTTTAGGTTAATAATGATTAAAGTGATATATTGATATACTGATATATTAATATATTGATAATATTAATGAATTAATAAAAAAATGCACCTTCGTGATTTTGCGAAGGTGCATTTCTTTTCTGATATTGTAAATGATTATAACTAATTACAGAAGTTTTTCAAGAATCTTGTTACTTCTTTCGACGAAAGCTGTCATTGATTCTGCGTTGAGTGGTCCGTGACTAAGAAGTGCCAGATCATAAAGCTGTTTACAGATTAAGTCAGTTACATCAGCTTCAGGATTATCAATAATGTATTTAACAAGTTTGTTATTTGCATTTAATACTAAAGTCTCGTTAGAACCGCCAAACATTGAAGGGTCCATGCCAACCATTCCGTACTGTTTCATCATATCCTGCATACGTCTGCTTTCCTCTGAAAGAGTAATCATAGAAGAAATATTCTCGTCTTTGAGTTTCATAACAGAGAGATCGACTTCACGACCAAGTGCTTTGTCAAACAACGGTACAAGTTTGTCTGTCATTGAAAGCTGCTCTTCCTGATCAAGTTCTTCTTTGAAGGACTGATTAACATCGTCATCAATACGCTTGAATTTAACCCCTTCATTCTTAACTTCCAACTGTGAAATAAAAGGCTGATCAATTGTGTCTGTCAAAACTACAGCATTGATTTCCTCAGCTCTGAACATGTTAATGTACTGACTCTGCTGAACAGGATCGTTTGTATAGAAAATAGTGTTTTCATGTTTTTCTTTATTCTGCTCAAGACAATCCTTGAATGTGAGATATCTTCCGTCAATGTCTTTGAATAAGATGTAGTCTGACATCTTTTCACAGAATTTTTCGTCTTTAAGACAACCATATTTGATGAATGGACTGATATCATCCCAATATTTTTCGTATTCTTCGCGTTCTGTCTTGCACATACCTGATAACTTATCTGCAACCTTCTTTGTGATATAGTCAGAAATCTTTTTGACAAATCCATCATTCTGGAGAGCAGAACGTGAAACGTTAAGTGGAAGATCAGGGCAGTCGATTACTCCCTTTAATAACATAAGAAATTCCGGAATAACTTCTTTGATATTGTCAGCGATAAATACCTGGTTGTTGTACAATTTGATAACGCCTTCAATTGACTCGTATTCTGTATTAATCTTTGGAAAATACAAAATACCTTTTAAATTGAAAGGATAATCCATATTTAAATGAATCCAGAAGAGAGGCTCCTTGAAATCTTTAAATGTAGTTCTGTAGAATTCAAGATATTCTTCTTTAGTACATTCGTTTGGATGTTTTGTCCAAAGTGGAACAGGAGTACTGATTGAAGTAGGTCTTCTTAAAATTTTGGCCTTGTGCTTTTCAGGAGTAACTTCAACAGTTTCTTTTGTACCGTCCTCATTTTCTTTTTCTTCAGTTTTTGCAGGTTCAACAATATGTTCAACAACTGTATCTTTATCTGTAACATCTTCCTCGTCTACAGTTTCATATTCAGGCTCGCCGCCTTCTTTTGAAAGGTAAATGTTTACAGGCATAAATGAACAATACTTATCAAGTACTTCATTTGCTCTGTATTCATTTGCAAATTCAACACTGTCATCATTTAAGTAAAGAGTGATAGTAGTACCTCTCTCTGATTTGTCTGAATCGTCCATCTCATATTCAAGACCGTTCTCGCAATCCCAAAATACTGCCTTTGAACCTTCTTTATAAGATAATGTCTCGATAGTTACTCTGTCAGCAACCATAAAAGCAGAGTAGAATCCAAGACCAAAATGACCGATTATCTGATCTTCATTGGCTTTGTCTTTGTATTGCTCAAGGAAAGCAGCGGCTCCTGAAAATGCAATCTGATTGATATATTCGTTAACTTCATCTTCAGTCATTCCAAGACCGTTATCCTTGAAAGTAATTGTCTTATCTGTAGGATTGACAATTACCTCAACTTTGAATTCTTCATCTTCAGCTAAAGTGTATTCGCCGATAAGTGATAATTTCTTTAATTTTGTAATAGCGTCACATCCGTTAGATACTAATTCTCTAAAGAAAATGTCATGATCTGAATATAACCATTTCTTAATAATAGGAAAGATATTTTCGCTATTAATTGATAAATTGCCTTGTTTTGCCATTTTGAAAATCTCCTTTTTCTTATATTTTAAAGGAAAGCTAATAATTCCTTTAATGCCTATATGTTATAGTATATCCCCTTTTGTAAAAAGTCAATAGAAAATTAGCACTCAATATAAAAGAGTGCTAACAGAAAAATGCTTTTGACCAATAATTGATATTGTTGTATAATAAAACCAACTATGGAGGTCGGAATGTACAGTGTTTTAATCGTTGATGATGAGGCAGTTACCAGAAAGGGACTGGCTTCTCATGTGAATTGGGAAAAGTTTAATGTTACAAATGTTTATACGGCTTCTTCCGGAAAGGACGGAATAATTTTTATGCAACAACATCAGGTAGATGTTGTTATTTCTGATGTCAGAATGCCCGGAATGAACGGAATCGAGATGTGTAATCAGATAAAATCGATAGCACCAAATTGCAGAATTATTTTCCTTAGCGGATATTCGGACAAAGAATATCTAAAAGGTGCCATTGAACTCGAAGCTGTTAGTTATGTCGAAAAGCCTATAGATATTGAAGAAGTTGAGACTGCGCTTGAGAAGGCAATTGGTAAGATTGAAGAGTCTCTTACAATTCAAAAAACTATAGATGATGTCATTGAAGAGAGTCGTGAATTATATACTCAGACTTTCCTTCAAAAGCTTATAAAGGGCAAATTATCTGTTGATGGCATTAAAGATTATGTTGACAAACTCAACTCGGCTATTCTTGAAAAAACCAGATTCAATATTGTTATTTTCAAGGCTAACTCTGATGAAAATGATGTTTCTGAACTTATAGAAATTATTTCGGATTGTATTGTTGGCATTGAGTATCTCTATTTTGTCAAAGAATACAGATATGTTATTTTTTTAATTGCGTATAATGAGAGTGATTCATCAGTTTTAAAAGAAGTTTATTCTAATATGTCTAAAGCACTGTCGTCACATCCTGAACTGAAGGCTAACGGTTCTTTTGGAAATACTGTTTCTAACATTATGAATGTTAAGAATTCTTATGAAACAAGTGTATTGATGCTTCAGCAGTTATTCTTTTTGGGATATGGTAAGATTAATCATTATCTAAAAAAGAATGATAATAACAGTGAGAAAATCAATCTCAGTGACGAGATTTTTAATAATCTGTCAGAAGCTCTTAGAAGATATGATAAGGAGACTTGTTTTAATATTATCAATAACGTTAAGAGTATTGTTTCTAAAAAGACAGGTGTTCTTGTCAGTCACGTTAAGGCCGTATATTTTAGAATAACAGAAACGATAATAAATATCGCGTGGCTTGCAAAAGAAGATGAAACTCATTTGAGTGATGCAGAAAAAGTGTCATTTATTATGGAAAAACTCAACACTCTTGATACCTTGGATGAGTGTGATGCATATGTAAAGAATCTACTTAATGAGTATTTCTCAAATGTTCAGGATTTTATTAATAACAGTAAGCTTATTATAGATATTATAGAGTATATCAAGAATAACTACGCTAATGCTAATTTGTGTCTCAATGATATTGCAGACAGTGTGTATATAACACCAAACTACATGAACTCAGTATTTAAGAAGAAGTTTGGAACCACTGTGGGACAGTATATTACTATGGTAAGAATTAACGCCGCAAAAGAACTTATTATGGACAGAAGCATTAAGCTTTCTGAAGTTGCTGACATGGTAGGGTATAATGATGCCGGATATTTTACAAAAGTGTTCAGAAAAAATGTCGGTATGAGCCCAAAAGATTACAGGGAGAGATAGGGGCTCCAAATGATTTTTAGTAAAAAATCATACTAATTAGTAAAATACTAATCACATATTTCGATTTCATTGTATTGATTTTTAATAAAGGGTACTATTGTTGTAAGACAATAGGCCCTATTTTTTTCACGATGCAAAAAATGCAGAAAGCTTGCTTTAATGTATTTGACCACCGTGATAATATCCCAAAACAATTGCAAATATTTTGGGAAATGGATATAGACGACAAACAATGAATTGGAGGAAACGATGAAATCAGTAAAATTATTCAAAAAATCAACGGCTTTATTTTTGAGTATGAGTTTGGCAGCGACATTGTGCAATACGGGTTATGTAAATGCAGGTTCTAATGATAACAGTAACGGTACATATTTGTTATCAGAAAACAGACCTGCATATTGTTCGTCCATAAATGGAGGAGATGTTGCATCATTTGCAACTGACGGAAAGCTTTCAACACAGTGGGGTGCTGCTGCAAATATCAATGATCAGTGGTTAGATGTTGATTTGGGAAAAAGTGCAAATATTTCCAAAGTTGAAATTGACTGGCAGAATAACGCGTCATACGGAGTTGTATATGACATACTGACATCAGATGACGAGATTAACTGGCAGAAGATTTATTCGACAGAAAACGGAGATGGCGGAGTAGTAACGAATGTAATGTCAAAAGACGGTGAAACTGTAGATTACTCTTATCAGAAAGAAGAAATATCAGGACTTAACTCAAAGGGTCGTTATGTCAGAGTATTTGTAAAATATTCAAAATCCCAATATGATAACGGTGAAAAAATGGGATGGGGAGCATCAATCAGAGAGTTGAAAGTATTTGGAAACGGAGGAATTAACAAACCCGGTCCTGATGCTTACGGCGAAAATATAGCACTTGGAAAAAATGTTACTGTTTCATCTGAAATGAGTCCGTGGTGGGCATCATCACCTCTTTCAGGTTCTAATTCAGTCGATAATGATTATGATTCCTATTGGTTGTCTGAAGGAAATCATGACGAGTGGTATGTACTGGATCTTGGCAAACAATATGAGATAGGAAAAGTTATTATTCAGTGGCAGGTTGAATACGGAAGAATATTCGATTTACAGATTTCTAATGACGGAAATAATTATACTACTATATACAGACAGTTAAATGGAAACGGTGAAGATGAGGATATAGATTTGTATGCAAATGCAAGATATATCAAGATGAAAGGAATTTCCATGGGAAGAGGTTCAGGATACTCAATCAGAGAAATGAAAGTATATGAGTATGTTGAAGGAAATCCAAAACAGAACCAACAGGTTCCAAATCTTCCGAAAGAACAGACTGTACAGCTTGGTAAAGGTTCTTATGGAATAGACGATACAAACCTTTATCAGCCAAGAGTTCCAAAATATATAACTAAGAATGTAGAAACACCAATACCTTCAAATGACTGGTGGACATCTGTTATTTATACAAGACTCAGTGATACAATGCCTGCCCTTCCTTTTGTATACAGATATACAGAAAACGGTCTTGCAATGTATTATGCTGATAAGACATATACCAGAGTAAACAATGGTGGTATGGGAGCTGACAGTAAATTATTTGACCTTACAATAGGCAGTTCAGACATCGTTGGTACACCTGCAGCAAGATTTGATTCAAATAGTGACTGGTCAACAAACATTGTGCTCAGTGACGATGATACAGAAAAAATGAAATCAACTATCATCAAGGGGTCACCTTATATGTACAATACATTTAAGAATCCTTCGTCAGTTGAGATTATGCTTGGTAATCTTGTTAAGTTCTTTGACGCAAACGCAGAAGTTCAGTTAGTTGACGGTGTTGAATACGTGACAGATAAACTTGGAGTTGAAATCAAAAATGAAAGTGAGTCTCCTGAAGATGAAGACAGAACACAATATCATTTTTACGGATTATACTTCCCTGATAATACAAAGATTGTAAGAGTGGGAAGCAAACTCAAAGTTATCCTTGGAGGAAATAATAATTATATGTCTGTTGCAGCATTATCAAAAGAAAGTGATTTCAACTACATGTACAATCACGCATATGCTTTTGTTGAAAAAACAGATGTAACATACGAGTTTGATCAGAACAACTCAAATATGACAACTCAATATAATGTAACAACAAATTTAAAGAGAAACGGATTTTCTAGAGATACTATCATGTGCATGATGCCTACACAGTGGAAATATTCAAGCACACCTGTAACCGGCATGACATACAACTCAATCAGAGGAACTCTGAAATGTGTTCAGGGAAATACATTCTCATATGGTTTGAAGTTTAACGGAATTATTCCGGCGTTCAATGAACCTGTTGAATCAAGTTACTATAACAGAGATGAGATGATTAAATATCTCAATGAGTTTGCGGACAGTGCAACAAGAGATTATTGGGTTGCCGATCCGTATTGGCAGGGTAAGAAAACACATCCGATTGCAATGGGAATTCTTATTGCAGAACAGTTGGAACAGTACGAAATTAGAGATCAGTTAATCAGTATATTGAGAAAAATTCTTGAAAACTGGTATACATATGACGGAAGCGGTGAATATCCTTATTATCTCTATTACCATACAAGCTGGGGAGCAATAAGCGGAGACGGTGGAGATCACGGTATGGCAATTAACCTTTCGGATCACCATTTCCTCTGGGCATATTTTATTTTCCCATCGGCAGTACTTGCATCTTATGACAAGGAATTTGTAAGAGATTACGGTGATATGGTTGAACTTCTTATCCGTGACTGTATGAATCCGGATAAAGATGACGACATGCTTCCTTTCATGAGAAACTTTGATCCATACGAAGGACATTCATGGGCAGGAGGTTATGGAGATAATAACAGTGGTAATAACCAGGAATCAGCATCTGAAGCAACATTTGCCTGGGCAGGTTTGTACCTGTGGGGACTTGTAACGGGAAATGACAAATACAGAGATGCGGGAATCTGGGGATTTACATCAGAAGTAAATGCAATAGAACAGTACTGGTTTAACTATGACGGAGACTGTTGGGATGAAGATTATACTGAAGGATGTGTAGGTATGGTTTGGGGATTAGGCTATACTAACGGAACATATTTTTCGGGAAATCCAAGTTGTATTTACGGTATTCATTTATTGCCCGTAACACCTGCAATTGATTACATGGGTTATGATCATAATAAAGCAGCATATATTTATGAAAAATATGAAGATTCGCAGAGAAGATATCAGGAAAAACTCATAACAGAAGGAGCAGTTGACCCTGAAGGATGGTTCCACATCTTATGGCCTTATCTTGCGCTGAGCAATCCTGAAGAGGCAGCAAGAAGATGGACTAACGAAATTGAAACACACACAAATGAAAACGGTGTTTATGTAGACGGTAACCTTCCAAATGACGAGAAGTTTAACTCATACTGGTATATCCAGAATATGTGTGCAAAGGGATATGTATCAACAAAGATACATTCAGATAATTACTCATGCTGTCAGTTTTTCGAAAAGAACGGTACGTATACGGCAACTGTTTGGAATCCCTTTGATGAAGTTATTACAGTATCATTCAAAGATGAAAATGCAAAAATAGGTCAGACTAAAGTAGCACCTCACAGTCTTGTGTCAGTAAATCCATATGCAAATACAGACAAGTCAAATCTGACAAATGTTGCAGTACAGGATGTTGATACAGTACATGATATTCCAGGCGTTATTGAAGCAGAAAAATATTATACAAACTTCAGTTGTATGACTGATAATGATAATGTTGAAGGTGGATATATCGGATGGATTGATGATGCAGATGCACTTATATTTGATACAGACGTAAAAGAAAGCGGAGAATACACTGTAGAATACAGATTTATTTCAACATCAAATGATAAGACAGGCATCATAACAATGAGCAGTGATATTTACGGCAATATTAAAACAACAGAACTTAATCAGACAAAATCATGGAATAATGTGAGTGATACAGTAAATCTTAAAAAGGGAAGACAAAAAATCAAGTTAAGATTTGATGTGGGTGGATTTAATATTAATTATATTAAGATTTACAAAAAAGGAACCAAGCCACCTATTGCAGAAAGTGATGACCTGACGAAGGCTGATTTATCAGGTTATAATGAAATTGATCTGACAAATTCAATTGTTACAACATCAAATGAAGTAGGCTGGAACTATGCAAACTGCATTATTGATAAAGACTACGGCACAAGATGGGAAACACAAGCGAGTGATCCTCAGTGGATTATGTTGGAATTGCCTGAAGCAAAGAATGTTGACGGTATAAAGATTTACTGGGAAGCTGCTGCAGCTAGAAATTATACAATTGAAACATCTGTTGACGGAGTTAATTTCAAAGAAGCATTCAACAGAAAGAACGGAACCGGCGGAGCAGGTTATGGTGATGAAAACAGAGGCTCAGGACTTGAGTCTATTGAATTTACAAATACGGCAAAAGCAAAATATATAAGAATTACCGGAACACAGAGACTTACAGGATACGGATATTCTATATTTGAAGTGAGACTTTTTGGAAATGAATCTTCAAATAACGGAATAATAGCATCTGACAAAGTTGAGATTAACGGCTTCCAGATTAGCACTGTTGGAAAAGGACTCAGATGTCTCTATTCTTCAGCAAACACAATAGATGATTTTGAAGTTGTTGAAAGAGGAATGGTATATGCAATTTCAGCAGAGGTTAGTGACTTTGATATTTATGTAAGAGATGACATGAAATATGTAAAGAGTTTTGCTTCAACAAACACAGGAATATCAAGCATAAATTATTCTGATATAGAAAATTCTCAGACAAGAATAATGACAATGAAGTTCAGTGCTTCAAACAAAAAAGAATTTACAGAAGAGTTTGCGGTCAGAAGTTATGTGAAACTCAGTGATGGAACATACAGATATTCAGAGGTTGAAAAATATACTATTTATAATGTGGCAACAAGACTTTATGAGAACAAACTGATGCCGACAGTTGAAGGGCATAATTATTTGTATAATTCTATTTTAAGGGTTGCTAACAGCAGCTATAAAGAAGTATTATATTAATATATGATACGAACGGATAACAATTAAAAATAAGTGAAAAAAGAATGCTAAGGAGTACTAAAAGTGCTCCTTTAGCAGAAAGAGTCTCAGGTGAGTCATAAATTAGGAGGGATGAACAAATTTTAAAGCAGTAATTAGGAAAAACATTTGGAATTATAAGGAAAAAACAAATGAGTTAAAATTTATGCACAAAAAAGTATACGCAAAAATAACAATAGTAAAAGGAAAAATGGAAATATAGAGAGGAAGATGGTTATGAATAATTATTTGAAAAAGGGAATCACTTTAATTCTTTCAATATCATTAGCTTTGGGTCCTGCTTCATTTTCGAAGCAGGATGTCAAGGCAGCTGATGTTGCCGAGAATATGCTTGTTAACGGTGACTTTACCGATGGTCTTAACGGATGGAATACTTATTTCTTTAGTTCAAATTGTGCCAGTGCAAAAGTTACTGATGATTTTGAATTTGACATGACAGTTAACTATTATGATTTGTGGTCTTCTTACGGTAATTTATATAAGATTTCATGGCAGTCAATGCTTATTCAAAAAGTTACGATAGAAAAAGACAAAACATACACACTTCAGTTTGACGCATATGCATCCGAAAGCAAGACAATCAAAAGTGGAATAAAGAATGACAACACTTTTAATGAGACTTATAATCTTACAACAGAGAAGACTACGTATACAAGAACTTTTACCGCATCTTCAAGTAAGACAGAAGAATTGCAGTTCCAGTTTGGATATATGGAAGATGATGGCGCCATTAATCCGGAAGGCAAGCACGATATTTATATCAGTGACATGTATTTTGTTGAGGGCGACAGTTCTAATATTGTAAAGAAACCTTCAATATACAATGTTTTTGATAACGGCAATTATATTACTGAAGTTACCCCGGGAGTGAGATATGATTCCGCTTATACTGCTGAGTTATATTATAAATCACTTGGCGATAATGATTATTCAATTATACCTTATACAGTTGGGGATACAATATCAGAAGACGGATTTTACAAATTAAAAGTATATAATTCTAATGATCCAAGTATTAGTAACGAAATTAGTTTTGCAATAGACAGAACTTCCGTTGATATGACAAAGGATTATTTCTTTATTAAGTCACGCTCAAACGGAAAAGCATTAGAGGCATATGGCTTTGGCGAAAATTCATCAATAATTCAGTCTTCCTACAAAGAAAAAGTTTCACAGTTATTTACAGTGAATGAGGTTTCGAACGGAAAATATTATATTCAGTCACTAAGTTCAGGAAAGGTGATTGCAATTAATAATGACAAGGCCAACGGAGCAAAATTAGTTCAACAAACATACACCGGAAATAAATATCAGCAGTGGACAAAAGAAAAGGCAAAACAGGGATATATTTACCTGAAAAATGTTGGGTCGGGAAAAGTAATCGATGTTCCGTCCGCATCATCGTCAGAGGGAATTCAGCTCCAACAGTATGAAGCAAATGAATCTAATGCCCAAATGTGGGATGTTATAAGGGTTGATATTGACAAAATAATAAATGGCGACCGGGAGCCGGATGTTTCAACAGAGGAACTTTGGAAAAAGAATGTAATTACATATCCGGTTGCTGACAAACTTGTTGCTGCAGGCCCTATTTATTTTAAATGGATGAACAAAATATATGACAGCAGTGTAGAAAAATATCTTATTCAGTTTGACAACGAGCAGGTAGTTACTGTAGTTCCGACTGAAGATGATGTGATGGAATATGAGTGGTATAATACAAAAGTAAGTGCCCATACAGTTAATATTTCAGCTGTACTTGCAAATGGAAAGACTGTACAATCTGACACAATCAGATTTTATGTAACAAAAAAAGGAATAGGCTGGGGCTCTTTATACAGAACAGATGATATGAATCTTTCATGGTATTATCAGTGGTCTATGGAAGAGTCAAACGGTACTTCTTTGGATTTACAGTTTGTTCCTATGGTTTGGGGTAACTGGGGAAGCGAGTGGCTTAATAATCACGAAAACGAAAAATATAAACAGGTACTTGGATTTAATGAGCCTGATTTTAATGAGCAGTCAGCACTTTCATATACAGAAGCCCTGTCAGCGTGGAAAGACTTTTCAAACAGTGGCCTGAGAGTAGGTTCACCATGTACTGCAATTGGTGCCTACTGGTCACAGGATTGGTTCTGGAAATTCATGGACGGTATAGATGCAGATAATAACTTGAAAGTTGATTTTATTACAATTCACTGTTATATGGATAACGCCAGTGTAGATAGTTTTCTTTCTCTCATTGATAATACATGGGAAAAATGGCACAGACCTATCTGGATTACAGAGTTTGGAGTAGCAAAATGGGGCAAGGGAAATGACATATGGAATAATTACACAGCAGGTGCAAATCAGAAAACATATATGTTTATGAAACGCGTATTACCTGAACTTGACAAGCGTGATTATGTTGAGAGATATGCATGGTTCCCATTTGATCCAAATGATGAATACGGCGGTTCTTCAGGTATATTCAACTATGATAACGGACAGCTTAATGAACTTGGAAAGTTGTATGCAACACTTGGCAATCCTGAAGGATACAAGATTGATAAAGACTACACAGCTGATTTGGCAAATTACGAAAAAACATTCACAATCAAAGAAGACGGTGAAGAAATAACAACTCCATCAAACCAGGATACAACAAAAAACAATGAAGAGACAACAAAAACTGAAGTTCCAGAGACAACAACTTCTGAGCAGAAAGCTACAACAGTTACATCAGAGACAAAGGCTGACGAGATTGTATCATTATATAATGATATTAAAGGTGCAAAACCTAAGATTTCAAAAGCTAAACAGAGTGGAAAAAAGATTAAAGTAACAGTTAAAAAGAATAAAAAAGGTGTGAAATATCAGGTTGTATATTCTAAAAATAAAAAGTTTAAGAAATCATACAAAGTTTATTCTTCAAAGAATGTTATTTTACTCAAGAAGATGATAAAGAGTGCAAAAAAAGGAACTACAATCTACATAAAATCCAGATTATATGTGGTTGTAGATGGAAAAAAGAAATATAGCAAATATGGAAAGACCAAGAAAGTAATTATCAAATAAAATTCAAATCGTACATTTTGAAACAGATATACGATGCTTTCGAAATAACCGTTTCGCATTATATGAATGTTTTCTCAAAACAGTTCGACATTGCTTGAAGGATTGTCTTCAAAAGAAGTATGATTCTCGTTCGCACAAATTCGTGAGTTTTCTTGATGAAAACTCCCTCAGCTTGTGCTAAAAATCGAGGAGCTGAAATCCTCGATTTTTAACTTCGAATCATTCTTCTTTTATCAGAATCCTTCT
>JAILRH010000136.1 GCA_024698345.1 Lachnospiraceae bacterium
GTAATGATACACTAATCGGGGTGGGTCAAAACACAGTGTAAAAAATAGAAGTTACAGATAAATCTGACCCATTATCAAAAATGCATGGGGTGGGTCAGATTTAAATGAAAAAGTGGGTCAATTTTACTTGACAATCAACACCTTGTTCTAAACCTTGCTCTAGACCTTGTTCTATCCCTTCTTCCAGCTTCTCATCCAACATCATCTCCAAAGTCATATACTCTCGCCTCCATTCCTTATTCTGACGGACGTCCTGTACTTTTTTATGAAGTCTCTCTATATATTCATCTGAGGCCACTTCATCTTTGAGATAATTGTAAACTGCCCGCTGTGCAGGTGTCAACTGATTAATTTTGCTCGTCAAAAACAACAAGTTCCGAAATCCCACACAAGGATTTCGGAACCTTTACTCATTTAATACTCTCTCTTACTCTTCTGCCAATCTCTCCTGAATATATGTAAGTGCCATCATCTTTTCTTTGATTTCTTCTTTATTCAATAACTTAGTGTTATTACTGTTAAATTCAGTCAGAGTATTACGTTCAACATCTCCGTCTTTGAAGTATTTATCATAATTAAGTCCACGATTATCAGCCGGTACACGATAGAAATCACCAAGGTCTATTGCCTTTGCACATTCCTCATTTGTAAGAAGTGTCTCGTACATCTTCTCACCATGACGAATACCGATTACCTTGATATCTTCTTTATTTCCACCAAACATCTCTGTAACTGCTTCGGCCTGAAGTCCGATAGAACACGCTGGAGCTTTCATTATAAGAAGATCTCCGTTCTCGCCTTTTTCAAATGCATAAATAACGAGGTCTACAGCTTCTTCTAATGACATAATGAAACGAGTCATCTCTGGCTCTGTAACTGTAATAGGATTTCCCGCCTTAATCTGATCAATCCAAAGTGGAATAACAGAACCACGTGAACACATTACATTACCGTATCTTGTACAACAAATCTTTGTCTTACCACTGTAACGACTCTTTGCAATAGCTACGCTTTCTTCCAATGACTTTGACTTACCCATGGCATTGATAGGATAAGCCGCCTTGTCTGTTGAAAGACAGATTACAGCTTCTACTCCCTCTTCAATTGCCGCAGTAAGTACATTGTCTGTACCTATGATATTTGTCTTTACTGCTTCCATTGGGAAGAACTCGCAGGATGGAACCTGCTTGAGAGCTGCTGCATGGAATATATAATCAACACCATGCATGGCATCTTTACATGATTGGAGATTTCTAACATCTCCTATGTAAAATTTTATCTTATCTGCCACTTCAGGCATCTTTACCTGAAAATCGTGACGCATATCATCCTGTTTCTTTTCATCACGGGAGAAAATACGAATCTCTCCTATATCTGTCTGAAGGAAACGGTTGAGAACTGCGTTCCCAAAAGATCCTGTTCCTCCTGTAATCATTAAAGTTTTTCCTTTGAATAGTGACATTGTTTCTATCTCCTTCTATTAATTTGTTTTTTTAGATTTTTTAATAATTGAATACTACTTCTTACCAAGTTAAGTTTTATACGTGCTATCATCGTTTCAGTAGCAATTTGATTTGCTATCACTTCGTTTTTCTTTGACACCAGCTCTTTAACTGGTCTTTGAGATAATCCATTAATCGAGTTTCTATATACTGTTCCATTTTTGTTTGTGTAATAAAACTCTACTATTTTTGATAATTTCAATAACAATTCATAATCTTCAAACAAACTATTATTTTCATTATACCCCCCTACAGTATTTAGTATTTCTTTTCTAATACAATAATCTCTCATTACTGCATCAGAACGTATATCATATATTAATTTTTTATAAACATTGCCAACATATCTTGATTTTAAAGGAATATTAGGATAAAAAAAATCAACTTCATCATTTGTACAACGAACTATAGTTGAATAGCTAGCAATGTCTTTTCCCAAACTAAAATATTTTTTTATCAATGACATTTCATTTTCTAATTTAGTATCATCATAATAAAAATCATCTGAATCAACAAATGTAATATACTCTCCTCTTGCCTCCTTAAGCCCAATATTTCTTGCCGCGCTAACTTTTCCGTTTTTTTCTAAAAATATAGGCCTTATTTTACTATTTTTATTAGCCATATCCATTATGATTTCTCTTGATGAATCAGTTGAGCAATCATCTACTATTATTATTTCAATCAAATCTTTATATGTCTGCGCCAAAACACTTTTTACACACCTTTTAATATAGCTCTCATTATTATAGTTTGGAATTACTACAGATAAAGAAAACTCCATCATATATCTCCCTTCTTTTGATATTCAAACTTTAACTTTTCAATCAACTTAGGATAATGTCTCAATATATTCATTAATTGAACATCATATAACTGCTCGCCATTATCATTAATTGCTGTCAAGGAAAAATTTTGACTTTCACCAACATATATTAATGATGGTTCATTATCTCCAATTACAAATACTTCAGTATCATTACAAACTCCCATTAACCAGAACCACAAATCGTCATTTGTTGGTGCGAGATTCATAAATAATTCCTTATTAATAGCATCTTGGTTTAACGAATGTGGTGGATACAATACTCCTCCACAACCAGTTTGTTGATGAAGAATAGATGGTTCTTTATATTTTACATTTTTTTGAGGATGTTTTCTATTAATATTTCCTTTTTCTGCACTTATAATTGCTGCTCGATAACAGCATACACAATTTGGATTTTTTTCATGTGCATTCATTAACCCTTCTAACCAATCCTTAGGGTAATATACATCATCATCTGTTGTAATAATTATTGCTTCTGGATACTTTACCAATGCTGGAATTAATTTTTTGTAAGATTTCATATCTTCACACCATTCTATTTTTAATCCATATTTGCACAATTTAACTAGCTTGGGAGGTAAATCATTTATTCCATTTTGAAATTGTTCCTTTGCTAACCATAACACTATCATATCCGGTTTATACGTTTGATTCATAAGTGTTTTTATACAAAGATGAACCTCTTTAATTCTTTTTGGAAAAGAAGTCAATGAGATAATTACTCTAGGATTATCATTATCGGTTACTAAATTATACTTTGGTTTTACATTGTATCTTAAGAATTTATCAATTTGATATTTGATAAGCTGACAACCTACATTTATTTTATGTAAAATCTTTTTTTTCATTTACTTAACCTTTCCTCATAAATCTCTTGTGCTGCTGTATATATTACATTCTTGAATTCATGCCTATTAAAATTATCTATTTGATATTCTGATATAAATGATTTCATCTTTTCTGAAATAATAATAGGTACGACTTTTTTTCCATATAATAGGCCGAAAATACACGCATGCATTCTTGGTGAAATAACCTGTCTACAATTTCTGACTTCATTATCAAATTCCTCTAGAGATGAATACTCTGCCAATTTAAAATGTCTATTCATATTTTCGATATATTTCATAAACTTTAAACATTCAATTTTATCATTTGTATCTGCATAAATAATCTTTACATTCTCATCAGCAACGTTTAAGCAATTAATCTCATTTATACACCAATCATAATATTCTTGTGGTGATTTAATGCTTTCGAAACCATACTTTTTTATTCTTTTAAATGATGTTATTCCAAATAATGACGTATCCAAGTTATTTACTTCATTCGACAATTCATAAGCTCCCACCACACTATCGGGAATCAAATTTGCTGATACATTAAAAATCTTTTTTGCATTGCAAACAGAACCATTATCCCGCACATATATTTTATCAACATTTTTAATTATTTTCGTAAAAATAGCATTGTCTTTTGTCGTAAATTCTTTTGTAACTCCAATAGCAAACAAATATATGCGTAACTGTTTATTATTAAATTTTAAAAATCTGCACCAATCCTTAATTAACCATGAAAACAAATTATTTGATTGTATTAACTCTCCTCCTCCTATTATCAAAACATCGTATTTCGCCCTATTTAACAATATTAATTGTTTATAATTTCGTATTATCCATTTTAATTCCTGAAAAAAAGTATTCTGTATTTTTTGTTTACGTCCAGTGTTTTTTTTATCATCATTGCATAAATCATTATCTATATTAATATCTTTTAAAATAGTTTTGTCTCTAGAATATAAATGGTATATATCTACGAGATCCACTTTAAACCCGACATTTTGAAACAGTACTTTCATTGATTTTCCAATCGCTTGATCTCCAAAATTAGATGTATTACAACAATTAAGTATCAATGCCTTCATCACTATCCCCTATCCTTTTCTCTACTCAAATTATTTAATAATTCTAGATGCTTACTGTATTTACCAGTTTTTTTCATAATTTCCAAAGATTCATTTGATATACTTTTTTTAATTCCCTCACTAGAAACAATTTTGCATTTCACACTACTAGTGCCAATAAGTGAAGCAGTTGCAGCACGATGCTTTCCGTCTAAAATAAACATTCTTCCATCAATTTCATATATATAAATAGGTTCGCAACCTTTATTTTGTAATAAATTTAACACTTTTACGAAAGTCTTTTCAAAATAATTGTCGCTAAGATAACCAATAATGGGTCTTCTTTCATCAAGTGCTCCTCTTTTCATTCTTTCAATATATTCGTTTCCTTCTATATTTTCACCTTTATATAGACTTTTCATCAATGAATAGTGAGGGGATTTTATAATATTAATACCTATTAACGTATTATCATCATTTAAAAAATCTATTCCCAACAATAATTTTTTTGGATCGATTTCACATTCACCAGTCACATACTCTTCAGCATCGATAAAAAAAGGATTTAATACTTTAATCCCCGTTACTGTCTCATATGAAAATCTCTTTCCCATTTTACACATTATCTTTTCTATGATATTTATAATTTTTATCTTTATTTTAGTTGTTAAATTGATCTTCATTATACTCCTCATTGCATAACATTGAAACATCTGAAAATTTATCAATATTTTTACTAATCCATTCTTCTCCTTTATCCCACCATTGTAATTTTTCTAAATATTCAATCTGGTTAGAATTAAATCTATCTCTTATTTTTCTTGCTGGAACTCCTCCGACTATACTATACGGTTCAACATCTTTAGATACAACTGCCCCTGCCAAAATAATCGCGCCGTCACCAATATTAACTCCCGACAACAAAGTTACACCATCTGCAATCCAAACATCATTTCCAATTGTAACAACATATTTACCATCTGCGTCTGCATATGTGATTTCTTCAAAAAGATTATTGTTTACATAGCTAAACTTTATTGGCGTTCTAACTGAATAAGTTGAAGGGTGTGTAGATACAAATAATCTTGTTGGATGGTTTCCAAACACCACTTTAACATTACTTGCAATTGAACAATATTTACCAACCTTAACATATAACAGGCTACATCTAGAACCACAATATGACATTTTTCCAAAAGTACTTCCTACAATATGAGATAGATTTCCCACATAATTATTTCCTTCAAACTCACTATTCTTTATCCTAACAAAGAATCCTTTTATCATTAATTATACACCCTTCTTACCAACAATCCTTTTAACTATTTCTATTACACCAATAAAATCCTTATGGAAAAATGTTGTGGCGAAAGCTACTGTAACAACTCCAACAACAATTGACACTTCTGTTGCTTTAACGCACCAACCTATAAAATTATTTACTTGGTGCAAAGATATAATGCAACAAATTGATATTGATACAATACATACAAGTATACTAAATACTATTTTAGGTAATATTGATATTTTATTTCTTTCAATAATCCTTCCTGACAAGAACTTGT
>JAILRH010000074.1 GCA_024698345.1 Lachnospiraceae bacterium
CAAAATGCTTCAAACGGGAAATATTATTCATTTATACTTGATTCATTATTAGAAGATATGGAAACTTTTATTTTTTTCTCTTCTAAGGGAACTTTATTTAACAAATTCTCTATTACATGTATATTTCCTTCATTTATCATCTCTTCACATTTTTTTGCGTAATCCTTATTAAACATCCTTACCCACCAATTAATCATAAGAAATAGGATATTGGCCGCCACTTCCGGATTATTTTTTTCACTTTTTAGTTCATTAAGTGCTTGTTTATATATTGTTTCACTATATTCACTATAATAATTTTGTCCATTTATTCTTTTTAACCAATAATATCCTCTTTTAATCCTGTCATTCGCTATATTTTCTTTATCTAATCCAAATGAAGGAATTGCTGTTCCATATAAACGATTAATACTCTTCATAAAATTCGGACTACACTTTAAAAAATCATCTTCCGATAACAACGAACAACTTATTATTTCAATTGGTACTCTATAATGTTTAGCAATTCCCATTAGTACTTCATGTGACACAGTCCTTCTTCCCTTTTCATAATATGAAACAGCATTATGGGTAACATTAATTATTTTCCCCAGTTCTTCTTGTGTTTCTCCATTATGCTTTCGTAATAATAATATATTCTTTCCTATTTCCTTATTATTTAACATATCAATTTCCTCCGTAGGCATTTCCCTATTAACAATTATTTTTTTATCACAACACATTTACCTTTTTATCAACCCATCCACTATACACACAGTGGATGGGTTGAATCATTCAACTGGCAATTTTGAAAATGCCGCTTACATTGAATACATGCCAACTATTCGACAGGTCCACATTTAGGACATGTTTTAACACCTTTATAGTAATGAAGTCCATAACCGCAATTTCGACATCTTACATATTCGCCATATTCATCAAATACTCCTTGACTATTTACAATTTCATTAAACCTTTTCATTTCATCGTCAAGTTCTTCCTCTTCTTCATCGGTTTCTATAATTTCATACTCCGGTTCATCGTCTGGATCATACGGATAATCACCTGGATTACTCATCTCAAATATTTTCCCTCCTTCACGGCAACAAGAAATTAAATATGCTGCATATTGCTTAGCATCCTCATATGTACCGAAAACCTCATCTTGTTCGCTTCCATCAAAAATAATTTTATAATTTGCCATAACATCCTCCTCATTTAATTAACATACATTTTGAAAACCTCTCACATTCTTAAAGACGTTCCTACTTTTCCTAATTCATAATCCTTTTTCTGCACTAACTCTTTTATTTCTTTGTTTCCCTCCTTTTTTCCTTCGCTTTCCGCTTTGCTCTTAACAGAATTAATTCTATTGGCCAACTCTATTAATCTGATTATTACCAGTCTATCTTTAACAGTCATTTTGTATCCCTCCCAAATTCCATATATTAAGCAATTAATTGTAATGCTAATTACTTATTCCTTGTAATTTAAGTGTAAAATGAAACTTGAGAAATCGACAGATGCTTTGTGACGAGAAAAAACAATATTTTTCTCCATTTTTGACGAAATTGATATAGATTATATTTATTTTGTAGTATAATTATAATAGTTATAATGAACGGAGAAAAAACATATGAAAGAGAATAATATTTATAAAGACGCTCGAAAAAACTTGAAGCTTTCACGAGCTGCAGTTGCTTCCCAATCTTTTCTTGCTGAAAAAAAAATCGAAAGAATCGAAGCTGGCAAAACTCCCGAACCAGATGAAGTGCTTGAATTAGCAAGAATATATAATAACTATGATTTATGTAATCATTACTGTTCAAAAGAATGTGCTATTGGAACGGAATTTATGCCTCACTCTCCACTATCAGAGCGTTCGCTTGCTGAAATTTCAATGGCCATACTATCTGAACTAAATAGTATTAATCGTAAGAGAAATATGATGATAGATGTTTCTGCCGACTGCGCAATTAATGAAAATGAATACGATAATTTCAAACAAATATATAATAATCTCGAAAGCATTGAGATGAACATTCAATCATTAAAGTTATGGGTCAAAGAAAATATGAAGGACACAAGTTTTTTAGATGAATAAACTACTTTGAATAACTGAGGAACAAATTAAATGAGGGCCAGACCATCAAGTCTGACCCTCATACTTTAGCAATATACCATCATTATATTTGCTTTCTCTTATTTACTTTTCTTTACTCAGAAATAGAGTTGTTCCTATTTTTTGTTCTTTTTTTGGTACGACTCTGTTAATTTCATCATTTTATTGAAATAAGTACTACCATCAATTTTCTCGTCACCATAATCTTTCATTAACTTGTCAACTTTACCCTTTAATTCTTCTCTCTCATCTTTTGGTTTTCCAAATAATCCCATATCTATGCACCTCCTGAGTTAAATACCGATCGCTATCTATATCATAAATCATAACATTCATTTAGTTCTATATCCAGTATTGACAACTCAAGTTATATAATACATAAAAAGCCCAAGCATTTCTGCCCGGACCTTTTGAAAAAATAATCAAAACGATGGAATATACCTGCTCATTAATAATCTTTTTTATTCATCTTCGTCCCCATACAACACATACTTCAGCATATCAAATGCAGCTTCTTTTTTTGCATTCTTTTTTGACGAGCTTTCCGCATCAAAATAGTACTCCACTTCTTCTATATGACATTCCACTTTCCATTTTGGATTTCCATTATTGTCATGCTCCTCAAAATATTCATATTTCGGTAGTGAAAAATATCCTCTTCTCGCTAGAATTTCTAATTGACTGATTGCTTCATTTTTATTTGGATTTTCAATCTCATCTTGAATAGTCCACAGAAGATCTTCTTGTTCCAAATATTTATAAGCACATTCACAAACTTTCCATCGAGCCTCACTCTTAGATTCTCCATATGCTCCAAATTCAGGAAGATTATCTGTTAGTTTCATTCGACATTCATACTTAAACTGAGAATTTCCATAATAATTATTCCAAGAACGCTTCTCGTCATAGTATATTACTTTAGGTGCAGAATAATATGCATTCGGATAACTTCCAGTTCTAATACTTTCGTATGAATTCTTTTCCTCATACACAAATTGTGGTATATCGTTGTGGTGTTTTGTTAACCATTCCTGAATCAGTTTAATATAATTTTCTTCTATGCTGTCACTATCCAAAATCATCTCCGGACACAGCATTACTTCAACTGCCTCTTGAATTTCATCAAAATCCCAGTCTGAATCAATAGTTATAGCTCCAACTATTGATTCAAACAAATCTTCTTTTACAGATGCTTCTCTATCGACTTTATTCTCCAAATCACCCTTACCCATTATTAGATAAGAAGCCAAATCCAGATCATCTATTCTTGATGAAAGATTCTGTTTTCGTACCAATAACGATTTGAGATGTGTAAGTTTTCCTTCCGATTTTCCACAACAAAACTCATCATATTCATTGTCATTATCATCATCTTCTGATGCCATATAACCATAATATTCTGCCAGTATTTTAACAACAATAACGTCCAAGGCCTTATCGCCAATAAACTCTAGTACCTCATTGTTTTCTCCACCCTTTTCCATAGAATAAGATTTTCTGATAAAAGCTTGCTGCAATAAGTCTTTGTTTTTAAATACATAACCTATTTGTCCCTCGACAAAATCACACCAATATCTTTTTTCATTGAATACTGAATCCTTCATAAAAAAATCCTCCTAATACAAATAATTATTAGAAGGCATAAAAACAGCCTAATAGAGTGGTCTCCTAGATACACTGAGCCACTTGTTATTAAGCCATAAAAAATAAATTTAATTCTTTGTTTTGCGGTGTTTACCTTTGCTCACTTGCATAAACAAAACTAAACACATATAAACAATGTCTTAACTTTACAGATTATGCCTTCTTCTTCATTGTAATAGTAATTATTGAATTCGTCAAATATCAAATAATCCGGAATCTCTCAAAAAGAGTATTCCGGATTATCTTACATTTCATATTTTTTTATAAACTCATTAACTAAAATGTTCATATATCCATTAGCTACAGAATCACATATCCAGCTTCCTTCGCTGAAATGATCCCTTCTAAAATGCCATGCTATAATAGCCAAAATCTGATTTGCAGTAAGTGAACCAACCGACTCGTCACTCGGATAAGCCACCACACTATTATTAAGTTCACTTTTATCTATGACCTCAGCGTAATTTGTAATTACAACTTCACTCTCGTATGCTTCTTTCATGCATTCATTAAGTACCTGATAAATAGAAGCATGTCCTTCTGGCCTAGAATAAGCACTATACTTTCGCAAATGTTCTCTCAATTCTACATCTTCATTTAGGATCCTAAATACTTTTGAATACTTTAAACACCATTTATATACTTCTTGTAAATCCTGCTCTGAGCTCTTTTCTTCTTCAGCCTCATCCTCTTCTCGAACACCAACAATATCCTTAAGTGTTTTATCTCCGATTTTAAGAATCTCATCGTCTAACACTGCAAATATAATATCAATTTCATAGTCCGGGTTGGACTTTATAAAATCATTACATGCCTGAATTGCTTTTCTCCACGCCTTATCAACCGGATATCCAAAAATGCCTGCTGATATCAATGGGAACCCAATAGAATGCAAATCATTTTCTTTAGCAAGAATTAATGATTGCTTATATGCACTATATAAAAGTTTAGGCTCGTTATTATTGCCACCCTACCATCTGGGACCGACTGCATGAATAACATACTTTGCAGGAAGTTTGAATCCCGGTGTAATAACCGCCGATCCTTCGTCACAATGCCCATACTTATTGCATGCTGCTGTCATCTCTGCTGAACCGGCATCACGAAAAATATAGCCACAAACTCCTCCGCCTTCCCACAAACCGGTATTGGCAGCATTGACAACGGCATCCGTTTCAAGTTTTGTTATTCCTATTTTTTTAATTGAAATATTACTCATTAATCCACCCCTTCTATAGTTGTACTTCATCAAATAAAATATATATTGCTTCTCCTTCATCTGTATCAAAGCAATATTATTCTTTTCCGCCTTTAATTTCAAGTGTAATGACAATAAAAAAGAGCCAAATCATTACGATTCACACTGCTACAGTTTTTCTTTTTTCGATTCTCTTAGATGGATAGTATCCTTTTATTTGCCATTTACTGTTCTATCAATCCACTCTATATACCCATCAAAATCCTTGTATTCATTTGTCCATGCATCATTATTCTCAAATGAATAGTCATCTCTAAACACTATCTTCTTGCCGTTCTTAAACTCCATCACACATTTCTTTGTATATTCATCGTCTTTCTCTACATTTTTCACTGTAAATTTCGCAACATCATCAAATGTGTATTCCGTCTTTTTCCCCGACTCCACTACCATTACTTCATTTCCTGTTATTTTTGTGTATGAATCTGTCGTCTCCATCAGAGCTGCTGTTCCAAAACAGATAACTCCAAAGGTGCACATACATACTGCAAAAATACTTAACTTTTTTCTTGTAAATCCAAAAAGAATAAGTGACAGCGCAAATCCTGCCAACATAAACCACGCAAATCCATCACTCATTTTCATAATGGATACTGATTCAATCTTTCCCTCATCTGCCGGTGCAAATAACGATGTTCCAATTGAAAAAAGAAACATCTGAATTAATATATTGCTAAAGATTACAACTCCAATCTCAAAAAGCCAAATCACAAAATTAATAAATGCTTTTACCAACTCATAACTTATTCTGCTTACTGAATGGGTAAGTTCATACTCAAAGATAAATAATCTTATCTTCCAGATTACAAAAGGAATACCAAGCATAATAACCGCCACACTAATTTTCCCATATGTCTTATTAGCAATTCCAAACACCAGATATACTATTGCTATCACCATATTAACCGGAAGATATTTCTTAAGTATACTCCCAAACAACTCTCTTGTAGGAAATGCATGATATCTTGCATAATCAGTCAGATTTCTGCTTTCCAAGATTCCATTCTCCAACTCTGAGGATGGTACCAGCCATCTGCTAAAAAATTCATTACAACACACAATGGCCACTGCCAATCCCCACATATATCCGATAACACTTGTATCATAATGGGTAGCCGCTTCACCCTCTGCAATTGAACTCTCACTTATCATCCCGATGAATAATGCACTTATAAACAATAATATCCATCTGTCTTTATATGTATATAAATCTTTTAATTTTATCATTAAAATCTTAAGCTTCATCTTATACCTCCACTATGCTATAAGTAGCAATTTCATAGATTATTTGACACTATCTACTATCTCGTCGCTAACCATTAACTCTCTAAGGCTCATCACATTCTTATCCGTCATCACCGTATCTCTGTCTCCAAAGAGTTTTATTTTTCCCTCTTCCATGATAGCTATATAGTCTGTTATATCCGATACATCTTCCACAAGATGCGTAGACATAATAACTCCCATATTACGCCCTGTAACTTCTCTGTGTATTGCTTCAATCAAGTCGGTCTTAACGATAGGATCAAGATTTGTAAATGGCTCATCCATAATTAGATATTTTGGTTTTCTTGCAAGAGCAAAGGCAATAAGATATTTCATCTGCTCTCCCTTTGACAATTCACTAAAATGTTTCTCATTCAAATCACAATCAAGCTCAAATGTATTAAGATAATCATCAAATTCTTTTTTATCAAATTTATCGTACAGTGAAGAAAAGAAATCTACATTTTCGTTTAATGTCATTGATTCTCTGCACCAGCCATTATCATCTACATATGCAACATCTCTTTTAAAATCGCAGAGATTTTTCATTCCGATTTCCTCACCGTTTAACACAACTGCTCCTGTTTTTGGAAGTAATAACTTATACATCAAACTGAGCAAAGTAGTCTTTCCGGCACCGTTCTTTCCAAGTAGTGTGGTAAAATAACCACCTTCAAAATCTATATTAATGTCTTGTATTTTAAATCCTTTTTTTCCATAACTATAGGACATATTTTTAATGCTTAGCATGGCAATTCCTCCTGTCATTCTCCCCATATAATTGAAATCATAGATATAACATCCTCTTTTGCAAGTCCTGCTTCCTTTGCACTGTCAATCCATTTTGTCAGTTCATCTTCAAGTCCAAGTGTTCTCTTTTCCTCCAAGTATGACATATCCGGATTGTCTACATAAAATCCTTTTCCTGCAACAGAATAGATAAGCCCCTCTTTTTCCAGTTCTTCATAAGCACGTTTAGTTGTAATTACACTTATTTTCAAATCTGCTGCAAGACTTCTGATAGACGGAAGGGGTTCCCCCTGTTTCAAGTTTCCTGACACTATTTCATTTTTAATTTGTTCTGTTATCTGTTCATATATAGGCACACCACTTTTGGTTAAAACTTTTATATTCATAAACGACTCCTTTCATCTGTTCTGTTTTCAATTTTCTTCAATATAATCGTCCATCTTCCATTTTCTTTTCATAAGTGTTGCATCAAGCAATATGAGTACTAACGCTACAGCAAGCACACCTATAAACACTAATCTGTGTTTTTCCATAAAAGCAAAACTTTCGCTTGCACCATTTAGGCATACAAAATATCCAAATATGGTTGCCATTCCTAGTCCTCCGGCAATATTTCCTATTAATCCATTTTCATTTAATGACGCTAAAAAACTCTTTGACATTACTTTGGGATTAAGATTTTTCACTTCAGAATACACTGCGCTTCTGTAAATATTTGTAACAAGAACAAGGTAAAACAGCAATGTTACAACCGGTTCACTAATATATCTTTCGCCGGTATACTTTTGCACCAAAAAGATCATTGGCATTGAAAGTGCAAATCCGATAATTGCCTCTAATGCATTTGCATATGCCGCTCCAATACTTTCTCTTTTTATATCTTCCTCAGTTCTTGGCACTATAAAATCAACCTGTGTCTTAACTCTGCTAACTGTCTGCATCATTGATTTAAATTCCTGAACCAATAATGAAAAAGATCCTGTAAAAATCATAAGAATCAGATATATAATATCAAACAATACCAAGTACCTCTGATTTTTTCTTTCCACAATTCTTCTATAATAATATTCTTTCATCTCTATTTACCTTTCCCCTTCTCAACATAATACATTATCTCTTTAATATCAGGGTATCTCATGGTTGCCTTTACCTCTTCACCTAACTCCGCAAACCCTGCCCTTATTAATACTTCGTGATGATTCTCTCCACTCTTCACTCCAACTATAAACTCTTTTGGTATCTGATTAATAACATTCATATCTGCTTCAACAATACGATACTCATCTTTCAATTCATCAATTGTTCCGTAATAATGTACATATCCTTCATTTTCTTTTTTTCTGATCCATAATACATAGTCTGCAAATTCTTCCATCTCCTCAACCAAGTGTGTGGCATATATTACTGAACATTCCCCTGTTGCTGTAAGCTCTCTTATATCCCTGTAGAGCTTCTCCCTAAATTCCACATCCAAATTACCGGTAGCTTCATCAAATACATAAAGTTTTGGATGGCAGGCTCTTGCAAATGCAAGCTGTACTCTAATTTGCTCACCGGTAGACAAATCCGACAAAGTCTTTTGTGTCTTAGCTGTACGACCATTTTTTGCTGTTTTTATTTTCATATAAGGGACCTTATATTCTTCAAGCAATTCCTTATACAATTTCATGTCAAATTTCTCATAATATCTTCCATACACCTCTGCAATCTCAAGTGCTGTCACCATACCAACCGCAAATGGATTGTCCTGAAGAATAAAACCTATCTGATTTCTATATTCGATAAGATCTTTAACCGAATCCTTTCCTGATATACTTATCTGGCCACCACTTTCTTTTGTATCTATTCGGTAACTTCCAAGAATACTTCTAAGAAGCGTTGTCTTTCCCGCTCCGTTTTTTCCTATAACTCCAAGAATGTATCCCGGTTCCAGATTAAAATTAATATCATTTAGTTTAAAATCCCCATGCTTTTTAGTAAGATTTTTACAACTAATTAAAATACACATAACCCTCATCCTTTCTGTTTTTCATACCTCAGCTTATATAGTGTATTGAAACTTCACCATATAGCCAATCTGTATATACTGTATATATCTCTATCTATACACAGTATATACAGATATATACACATTGTCAATACTTATTTATAAATAGAACAATCACAAAAAGCACCCTGCAATATACCTTATCGGCATATCACAGAGTGCCTAAGCTGTTATGATAATAAGCTGTTTTTTATCATGAACCATATACTCCTTTTTAAGCCATCATTTCCTCAGCGATAATATCTTCTGTTGCGGCCATAGCCTGAAGTGTCATCTCAAGCAACTTATTCAATTCCCATCCTAATTGATTAGCACCGCGCTCAATCACTTCTCTGGAACAGCCTGCCGCAAATCCTTTACTCTTATACTTCTTTTTGAGTGATTTTAGTTCCATATCCTTCGTGCTCTTAGACGGTCTCATAAGTGCTGCAGCTCCAATCAAACCGGTAAGTTCATCCGCAGCAAAAAGAACCTTTTCCATTTCGTGAACAGGTTCAACATCTATCGTTGCACCACATCCGACAGTTATTCCATATCCATGGGAGCAAACGGCGTGGATAATATCCTCGCTGACGCCTCCATTTCTTAAAAGCTCCGGAGCCTTCAGACAATGTTCTTCCGGGTACAGTTCAAAATCAATATCATGGAGCAACCCTACGATGCCCCAGTATTCTTCATCATCACCATAGCCCAGTTCTTTTGCATACCATTTCATCACAGCCTCTACCGTGAGTGAATGCTGAATATGAAAAGAATCTTTGTTGTACTGTTTTAAAAGTGCGAATGCTTCATCTCTTGTAATCATTTTTTCATCTCCAATCGTATATAATTATGCAATTCTATTTAAAAGGCGAGACAATTCACCTAAATCATCTACTCCATCATATCACGCTTTCCTCCCCTACACTACAAGCCCTAAGTCATTTTTCCGAATAGTTTCCATTTGTAATTTTTATCATGGGGGATAACTAGATTTTATCACACAAAAAAAGACTCAAACCTTTCGCACAAACTCCACAAAATTATCATAATTATTAATTACAATATGCCCAACAGTTTTAGAATATTTTGTCTTATTTTACATAGGAGATTAGTATGGAAAAAGCTTTGATTGCCATGAGCGGTGGCGTGGATAGTAGCGTAGCTGCAGTTCTTATGAAGGAAAAAGGATATGCCCCAATTGGAATTACAATGAAACTCTACGATAATGAAGATATTTATATTAACAAGGAGAAAACTTGTTGCTCTCTAAGTGATATTGATGATGCCAGAGCTGTGGCGCTTAAGGCCGATTTTCCTTATTATGTTCTCAACTTTAAAGCTCAATTTAAAGAAAAAGTTATAGATAAATTTGTATCATGCTATATGTGTGGCAGTACGCCTAACCCGTGTATTGATTGTAACAGATATCTTAAATTTGATGAGCTTTACAGACGTGCCAAGGAATTAGAGTGTGAATATATTGTTACGGGACACTATGCCAGAGTGCGTTTCGATGCGGCTACCGGTAAGTATCAGTTGTTAAAAGGTGTGGATGATAGAAAGGATCAAAGTTATGTTTTATATCATCTTACCCAGGAACAGTTAGCTCATACTATTTTTCCTTTAGGTGAATACACAAAAGATGAAATCAGATCTAAGGCGGAGGAGTATGGTTTGCACAATGCCAATAAAAGAGACAGTCAGGATATTTGTTTTATTCCTGATGGTGATTATATTAATTTCATCGAGGAATTCAACAATGAAAAGATAGGTTCTGGAAATATTTTAGATATTAACGGAAAAGTTGTTGGAAGACACAAGGGATATTATAAGTATACTCTCGGACAGAGAAAGGGCGTTAATGTATCCAGAACGGGAAAGAATTATGTGTTGGAAATAAACGCTGATACCAATGAGATTGTTATCGGAAGAAATAAAGATTTATTTAAGACAACACTTATTGCTGATTCATTTAATTGGATAAGCGGTGAGTCACCAAAGGCGCCGGTTAAGGTTCAGGCCAGAACCAGATATCATCAGGCACTGGCCGATGCTACCGCCGAGGTTTTAGATGATGGCAGAGTGAAGGTGATTTTTGATGAACCACAGCGCGCTATAACCAAGGGTCAGTCAGCTGTTTTATACGATGGCGATGTGGTTCTTGGCGGCGGAGAAATTGTTGAGGTAACACAATAAAAATGCGGGAAATCAAGCATCTTTCTTTGCCCAAGATTTTAATTCATCTTCTGATGCATTACTTCCAAATCGTTTTCCTTCTACTACCTTTGCTCCTTTTGCCAATGCCTGCATGTTAGCTGAGCTGTCGCCCATGCCACTTCCACCGGA
>JAILRH010000113.1 GCA_024698345.1 Lachnospiraceae bacterium
TGATTAACAAAGAATATGTTAGTCAGATGTTTCTTTATATTTACGGATAAAAATGTTTCAAAAACTTTGCTTGTATTTGTCAATTTTATAGAATTCTTGTCTGTGGTTGGCGAGATGTACTATTTTGCTTGTAAAAACATATTTGATGTATTAAATTAAACAGGTTGAAAAATAATAAAAGGACATTTGAAATGCCATGCATTAATTGGAGCATTTGAAATGTCATACAAACAATGGGAGGTTTGAAAATGAGAAAAAAATTTGTGACAAAACTTAAAAAAGTTTTGGCAGGCGTATTGTGCGCAGCAACTCTAATGACAACAATTCAGGTACCTGAAGTTAAGGCGGGAGAAATCCTTGGAAGAGACAGTGTCGTTGTACATTGCAAAGTAGGTACATCTATTGGACAAATATTAAGTATTTCAAGAGATGTTATTTACAAGTTGGATGGTTGGGATGAATATTCTGTTCTTGCCGGAGAATTTACAAATGGTGCTGATAAAACAAATGATCCGGAATTTGCAAAAGTAGCCGGAAAGGTTGAGCCGACTGTTCGTATCTATTTGAAAGACGGAGTTTCCGTTAGTCAGGCAATCAATAAGATTTCACAGAATAAAAATTATGTTGTTTCCGTAGAAAATTTTGATCCAAACGTAAAATACGAGAATATTGATGACTGGTATTATGATCAGTTAGGAATCAGAAAAGCATGGGAACTTATTTCAAAAGTTAAACATAGAAAAGTAAAAGTGGCAGTTTTAGATCAGGGTGTTGATTCAACAATTCCTGATTTGAGGAATGTTTTAGTTGACAAATCAATCAGACAGGATGGACATGGAACTTGTTGTTCATCGGTAATAGCAGGCGATGCATTGGAAGGAACTCCATATGCCGGAGTAGCATCAGCATTTGATAATAGTGTATGTGAAGTATATGTTTACTCAAATGATAATTTCGCAACAGCATTAAATCGTGCCATTGATGATGGAATGGACGTTGTTAGCATGAGTTTCACATTAACTATTCCAAGAAAGGATATGTTTAATCTTTGGTTCCCTGAACTGGCAGCTGTTAAGAGAGCATACGAACAGGGAATTATGCTTGTTGCAAGTGAAGGAAATGCAGCTTTGGAAAACCATGATTTAGATACTGTTAAAATTCCTGCTGATTATGATCAGGTATTAGGAGTATCAGGAACAGGGTATAGAAATGACAGTATTTGGAGTAGTTACAGCAGTACATCTATAACAGCACCTGGTCATCACATTTTATGCGCATGTAGTGATGGATGTGTAAAATATGTAGATGGAACATCTATTTCAGCACCAATGGTTGCAGGAATCGCAGCTATGGTTAAGAGTGTAAACCCTGACCTGGATAATAAGGGGATTACAGAAATTCTTAAGAAGACAGCAACGCTTAAAGATGAGCTTGTTGGATACGGAATGGTAAATGCCTATGAGGCAGTTAAGGAAGCAGCAGGAATTGCTGATGACTCAATTACAGTAACATTCAAAAACGGTATCAGTGAAAACAGAGTTCAGAGTTTATATTCAGAAATCGGTAATGACTTCAGTCTTGTAACAGGTGAGTTAACACAGCGTTGGGATGATAAATTTACTGAAGAGTTCAAGCAGGATACAAAGGGTGTTAATCCGGTTGTAGACATTTTCTTAAAAGATGGTGTTACACCTGACAGTGCCATTGAAGCAATGAAGAATAAAGATTATGTCGTTGATGCTGATTATACATACAAAAACAGAAAAGTGGAAATCAACCGTGACTGGTACTGGGATGATCTTGAAATCGACAAGGCTTGGGATTTAATCGCAGCAAATCAGCACAAAAAGGTTAAAGTAGGTATTGTAGAGGATTCAGGAATTAGTTCAGACCTTCCTGATTTTAAAGATATTGTGGCATTAAATAATAGAACAGCTCCTCAGTGGGAGTACGGTTCATGGGTATCTTCAATTATCGCTGCAGATGCATTAAAGGGAACATCATTTGCAGGTGTTGCATCAGCATATGATAACAGCGTAGTTGAACTTTACAACATTGACAACATTACATACGGTTCATACGCAAAGGCAATTGAAAAGGCAATTGAGTTGAAGATGGACGTACTCAGTCTTGGATTTGTTACAAGCGATACACCGGAACTGAGAAGCGCTATTGAAAAAGCACTTGCTGCAGGAATTGTAATTATTGCAAATCAGGGTAACTATTACAAACCATACAACGTATATCCTGCTGATTACGATGGAGTTCTTCCGGTTTGTGCAACATTATACAGAAAGAATGAAATCTGGTCACATACTTCTGACAAGGTAATTGCAGCACCTGGTGATCACGTCCTTACAGTAAATGAAAAAGGAAGAGCACAGTATACAGGAGCATCATATTATGCAGTACCAATTGTAGGTGCGGTAGCAGCAATGGCAAAGAGTATTAATCCTGATCTTACAAATGAGCAGATTATTGACTGTCTTACAAGTACAGCAGTTAAGCATGACGGAATGGTAGGACACGGTATGGTAAATGCAGGAGAAGCAGTTAAGAAAGCTTTAAATACAAAACCTGTTGAACAGCCAACAGTAGACAAGAATCTTGCA
>JAILRH010000177.1 GCA_024698345.1 Lachnospiraceae bacterium
AGTTCATCCTCATTAGCCACCAACAAAACTCTGACATTATCGTGCTCCACAAGATTATTTACATATCCAAGTATCTCCACGACGCTAATCTCTGATCGTTCAAGATCTTCAAGTACTATAAGCATTCCCGTTAAATCAACAGACTCATATACCTCTTGAAAGGCACCATCTTCTAGCTTCGATACATCTAGTCCAACTTTTGATACGATCGTGTTAAATATTGTTTTCCCAATCACTTTACCGACAACTTTAGTTGTAGATTTAGCCTCTGACTTTTGCTCATTGTTTCCCCAAAATCTTATCGTTCGAAGACATAAATATATTTGCTTGCTAATCTCTTGAATATTTTTAAGACCATAAAGCGATACAACGACACTCTTATGCTTATTCTCCAAAAGGAATGGGACTAAAGTATTCTGTATATAATAACTTTTTCCATACCCCCATGGAGCTGTTAACATCATTGCCATCCCTGTTTTATCATCCTCGATATAGTCTTTAATCAAAACATTCAGCTCTTCAAACCTCATAGTTTTCACTCCCCATCTAGGTTAACGCCTTCACCTTACATGAAATATATTACATACCATAGTTTGAACTTTGTTTGTGTGGTGTCACATCCACTTAAATTCTCTGTTTCCAACTAATCACTTCTTGCTCTAGTTTCACATTGTTTTTTAACATGTACTGCATCTCATCGACAAAAAGACCTTTTTTTATCATAGATTGTGCTTTCTTTACATCATTACCTTCGAGCGGTTTGCAGTATTCCCTGAATTTTTCAAGTTCCTTTGTAGACATACAAAGCTGCCTAAAAGCAATACCCGTCTGTTTCTTTAAGTGCTCAAGGATATAGAATCCATCTGGATCAATGTCTCCGAAGTGATACCATTCCTTATCCTTATTAGATTCTGCTATCTTCTTTATAAAACTCTGCTTCGCAGTATTGTGATAACCGGCCAGATAAATAAAAAAAGTCTTTTCATCTTGTACACGATTGAAGCTGGTAAGGTTTTCCACAGTAACTATCCTTGGGGATACCACATCAACATTATCAATTCGGTCCAATGTATCAGAATCAATCGCAATGGGCATTGAAACACTTAACTCTATCTTTTTGCCATCTCTTAACCTCAGGATGCCATCACCTTTGAAATTTACATAAGTTGGATTAGGATAAATATTGTACTCAGCTAATATAGCATGACCCTGCTCTCTTTCATCCGGAATATTTTCTATTAGGTCAGAAAAGTTTCCATGTTTCTTCAAAACAGTAAGAACTTTTCCGCGGTATTCTTTCTCAAAGGTCTTTGAATTGCTAAACAGTTCTATTGAGAGCTCCCTTTCAAGAATTTCTTCTGTATTGCCGCATATGTACTTAAGAATCCCGATTATCTCCCTTGCTTCTGGCAACTCATACTCTGCCTTTTTTCTTTCTGCAAGCCGTTTTATCTGCGCCTTGCAGAATGAATCTAGAACCTCGTTCTTTCCCAGGCAGGATGAATACATGTCAATCTGATCTTTCTCAAGATCTTTAAGTTCTGTTCTTCCAAGCAAAGAATAAAATCTGTCCTGAGATGAAATGACCATGCCAATTGACTTTATAACGCTGTTTTCACATGACAGCGCAATCAATCCAGCATCTTCAAGCACTTGTAATTCCCGTTCAAAATCTTCTTGTTCATCCAGATTGGCAAAGTCAGAGTCGTAATCCTTAAAGAAATCCCTGGGTTTAACCTGAAAGCTCTGATTGACTGCATTTTCACCACGATAAGTTTTACTCTTCTCAAACTTATTAAGAAGAGCCTTGAGAACATCTTTCTGTCGCTTATTTAGCTTTATTGTCATATTATTCATAACCCGAATCACTCCTCAAGGTTTTTAAGCAATCCTTCTACAGCAAAGCTTTGGCGTCCCTTCGGAACCAGGGTAATTGTTGTCTGTATATGCGATCCGATACTGTTTATCTTGTCCGGAGGAGCCGCATAAACCGCCTGGAAATCATTTGTTTCAAGGTAGTCAACCATCTGCTCTATTCTTTCTCTTGAAAGAGCAGAAAATGCTTCATCTATAAATGCCAGACGGGCACTGCTACGATCCTTAGGATAAAGCTGAAGAAGGCTGGCTGCCAAAATGATAAAGTAAGGTGTTTGCTTCTCACCGTTACTTGCAGATCCCTGCTTTTTCGACAATGTGGTCTGCAGTTCATCCTCACCCTGTTTGCTGATGATTCGCATATCGTAAGTAAAATACTTTCTGTAATCGGTGTACTCAGTTTCATCCTCTTCGTTAAGGACTATATCAATGAACTCCTTAATTTCCTGCTCACT
>JAILRH010000180.1 GCA_024698345.1 Lachnospiraceae bacterium
GACATTAATCCTTTGAAAGTACTTTTAGTTCCATTATATAGTTCATCTCATTAAAATTAATATATACAATTTCAACATCTAATCCTTCTTCATTTATCATTCCGCCCCACGCAGCTATTTTTTGATATCCGGGGCATATGAGATTTCCAACTTCGAAATGAACATTATCAACATCAAATTCATCAACACCATGCCCATCTGATGTAATTAAAACTAAATTTTCAACTTTTCCAGAACATTTCAAATATTCCCCATTTTTATATGTCATATATACATTCTTATAAAGTGCAAAGTATTCATCAACACTAATTATAAAAACAAAGGCTCCTGCACATATAAATATTAATGGTACAAGTTTGGTTTTAAATTGATGACTCACTAGTTTGGGTAAATTAAAACCTGCCAACATTATCAAAAATGGAATAAATATTGCAATATGTGGATAAAAGTGTTTTGCAACATACATACTATATGTACCCTCCTTCTTTATACCTTAGACTTTACTTGATTATATAATTTAGTTAAAACGCCTTCTTTTCCATTCAGTAATATATAATAACTTTGATTTATCGAAAGATGAGAAGAAGATCCCCAATATTTTCCTGCACCATAAACATAACAATAACCGCTCCATGCTTTATATCCTTTATATCCTCCAAATGCCACCCCAGAGCTGGCAAATCTACCGGCATAATCTTTTGGTTCTCTAAAGTTAGTATATCCTAAAACGCCAAAAAAACAAATACTGCAGTTTAATGAAGGCTTAGATAAAAATTGTGTAGGATTTTTCTTTAACAAATTATAAATATCTGTTGCACAATTGCTAATTGTACTTGTATTAGCTGATGTCTCTCCATATGCATAACAGAAAGGAATATTTCGTGACTGTCCTCTCGTATTTACTTGCCCACCCGTATACCAAACAGCCTCAAATCCTACGCCAAGATTTCCATACGCTATACTAACTTGAACCCCGAACCCAATAAATTTAGAACTCTTGTTCCCAGAGGGATCTGTATTCAAAACTGGATTTTGCTCACAATAGCAATATATATTATTTCCAAAAATTGTTCCTGCTATATTAATGTACTTTATGTTATCGGTACTAATAAATCTTCCGGTTTCAGAATCGTAATATCTGCTCTGCAAATAATAAAAACCAGTTTCATCATCTTGATAGTATCCCCTATACTTTATATGATTCAATGCCAAAGTCATGTCTGAACCTGTAGCACAGCTTGCACTTGTCACATTTCCCCATGCGTCATATGTATAAGAAACTACTCTATCTCCATGGGCATTGAGTATTCCTATAACATCTCCCTGAAGATTTTTTTCATAGTATAATCTCACATTAGCCAATACAATATCTGTCAGAAAATAATTATACTCAAATCCAATTAAATCACCCACGCCATCATACAAATACCAGATATCTGTTTTCTTATTTGTAGATTTATCAGTTACGATTTCTCTTATCAGATTATCGTCATCCCACTCATAAACAGTTGAATAATCTGATGTTTCTTTGAAAGTTCTTAACCCTTTTTCATTGTACAAATAACTTACAGTACTGTTGTCAGACATTGTTATCTGAGAAAGCTGTCTTCCATGTTCCCATGTAAATGACATACCATTGATGTAATTCAAAGGATTACCATTGTTATCATATGTTATAGTCTGTCCGGCATAGGTTGTCAACTGATCCGGCCAATTGCTGTTCTCATAAGTGTAATACACAGTTGTTCCGTTATTGCTAGTTCTGACACCATTTGCATTTATCGGGTACTCAGTTTTGGCATATACATTACCATTGGTATTGTAAACATAATCGTACTCATTGAATGTCACATAGTCTTTTTCAAGATTGAGTCTTCCGTGAGCATCATATCCGTATTCAGATTTTACAACATTATTTTCTTTTATCTGTGTTATATTTCCTGCAAGATCATAAGTGTAATCAAATGATTTATCGTTGGCACTGCCTGATAAATCAACGTTATAGGATGCATGTGTAATATCAATCTTTTCATATGTATTATTTATTAAATCTGTATTGAATATACTTGAATGAACTATTTCGGACGCTGTATCTTCTGATGTCTCAATTCTCACAGTATCATTATTGTGGAGTGTCTTATCTGTTATTTCAACTGTTATATCATCACCTGATGCATTTGTTTCCGTCTCAGTTTCTGACGATATCGTACTTGTATAGGTAGTTGATATATTCTTAAGGTTCTTAAAGCCATATGAAGTTGAAGTTGAAACTACTCCTGTATCTTCATCCTCCGTAGTCTGTACACTCTTTGTAAAGTTATCACTTCTTGTAAGCGAAGAACCATTTTCGCTATAGGTGTAATTCCATTCAATTGGGTTTACTGCATCTTCAGTGTAATCCTCAAACTTTTTCAGTTCACCTTCTGAATTGAAGTATGATATATAAGTTGGTGAGGTATCACTGTTGTAATACAATTCCGTCGTGGATGCAGTGGAAGTAGTATCATTCTCTGCAACTTTGTATGTTGTAGTAACCGTTCTTACTACCTGATTATTTCCATAAGTATCTGAATGCTCATTCTGTTCTATTATACCACCTATCTGTATATTAGATATATCGCCGTCATTTCCTGCATTGTTAACAAGTTCTGTATCAACATATGTCATCAACGACTGATTTCCCACTTTAAGATTGGTCATATCGCCATCGTTGTTATAAGTCATTGTATACTTTGTTCTCTGATCACAGATAAATGTAAGGTTATTATCTGAATCGTAGGTATACGTGATACAGATAGTTTGTGTGTGGTTTGGATCGTATGCATCATCATAAGCTTCTACAATCGCGGTATTATTTCCTTTTCCATCATAAAAATACTTTATAGTTTTGTTAAGATATACCGAGCCATAATCTGCATCAATCTTCTTAATGGTACCTTTGTAAATATCAGTAATATAAGTATATGTCACTCCGTCAATTGTTTCAGAGTATTGCTTATCATACAACCCCACGTGAACTGTAGCCTGTGCCGCGGCAGTCTGTCTTGTATAATCATTTGTTTTTCTAGGAGTTGAATCTCCGCTATCATTAGTACCGTCAAAATCAGAATCTGCAAGCCACGGGTCTGTCCCTTCCTGATACTCTCTTAAGTCTGTCCAGTTATCACCATCACTGTCTTCGTCTACCGTGTTTGCAATTGCAGGATCCGTTCCAAGTGTAAAGACTTCATAGCTGTCTGGGAATCCGTCCCCATCAGTATCCAATTCATAAACCGGTTCTTCCGGTGTACTGTCCAATGTTTCCTCATTCCAATATGTTTTGAAGTCCCATATTTCATAACCGTCTTCAAGTTCATCTCCATCAGTATCTTTGATTACGTTTACGAATGTATAACCTCTATCTATGAGGGTTTCACCCTCGGTAGTTGTCTCCTCAATTACAGATTCTAACTCAGACGTTGTTTCTTCAGGCTGTTCATTTTCTTCCTTTTCCAATGTAACTATGTTGGATACTCTAACAGTTCCGTTGGAATACAAAATACAGGCTCTTAAATCAACACACTCATTGACGTTACCGGCGTCAACTTCTGCCTCCTCAGTAATATCATCACCTACGGTTACGGAATGGAATTTATTTTCATTATCTTTTCTTGTAAAAATCTTATAGCCAGAAACTTCAACTCCCGATTCTAATTCGTTTTGGTCATCTATGGAAATTAGAAACTTGTCAGTCTGCTCATCATATGCTGCAGATAAGTCAACAGTTGCATCATACGGCTCTAAATCCCTATAATACACAGTTAAAGACATATGTCTTATCCCACTATATCCTCCATTTCCGTCACTTATGTAATGCGGCTCCGGTCCATAAAAACAGGCTGAACCTCCTTGTTCACAAGTAAATACAAGACCATTGTTTACCTGACTTCCGTCTGCTACTGCCTGAGCCCAGTCAGTAATATCAAGAAAATGTTCTTCCCCTTCAACGCCCGTCATCTGTTCACTTACTATAACATCACTTGACACTCCAGGCTGATTATTCCAGGTAATTGTATTAGGATCCCAGCTACCTGCAGCATTACGTAATTGCAATGTTCCAACTGTATAGTAATATGGATACGAATTTTCAAACAATCTAATATTAGCCCATTCAATATATTTGTCTGAAAAACTGAGTCCGTTTCCAACTAATGAATTTCCCGTCAGTAAGTTATGTGTATCTAAATAAACCCTTTCCTCTGTATTATATGGCGATGACGTCATCATGTTATTTAACGCAATCAAATTTTCACTATGCATATTTGTATCTGCCATGAAACTTGCCTGCCAAACTGTAGCCGTACTTAAATACCAAAATTGCCACATCATTGGAGGGTCTATTATTACAGGATAAGCCAGATTTTCATTTTCAAAATACTCTTCGTCAACTACCACTTTAAGTGTTGTCTTATCATCATTATCATCCAACTCATATTCAACACTTTGATAGTCTTCGTTTCCATCTGCATCAAGCAGAAATGGAACCTGAATTATTCCAACCGTATCATCTGTGTCATTATCGCAAACTACTATATTTCTATCACCATTATCTTTTTTGAGATATACATTCTTCGTGTTAATATCGAACTCAAATACAGAAGTATCAGGTTTTGAGTTTATAACTATGTTTTCCTTTACACCATTTTCTTTTACAATATATTGATATTCAATTTCTTCTGATTCAGATTGATATTTAACTTCATCTTTATTATTTGTGTCTTTTATTATTTCGTATTGTTCACTTATTTCCTCGTTGTTTGTAGTAGTTTCTTCTATGTTGGTCTCGTATTCTTCTGTGTCATCATTAGATAACGCTGTATCTATTACTGGAGACATAGTTAGGCTGTATTTTCCATGTTTTAGAATGAGACCATCCTCTATATTCTCAGAAAAATATACTTTACTGTCACTGCTTTTATTCACATACTTATAATTATTAACATTTTTTGCATGGATTGAATTTAAGACTTGCTTATCAGAATTAGAAATGTTTACAACTTCATTATCATAATCTTTTAACGTTCCGTTCTCTTCATATCTGATGTTAGAGAAAAAGAATTCTGTTTTTTTAGAACCATCAGACATAAGATAGGTGTTAGAATTAACAGTACGTTCATCTACAAGTTCTGAGACAATTTCCGGTTCACGAAAACCTGCATCAACAATTTCTTCCTGTTCATTTGACTTTTGATTTGTAGATTCTGCTCGTACTTCACCTAAAGATCCGATTCCGTTACTCGTACCTGTAATAGCAATTGTCAACACAATTGCTATAGCTTTTTTAATTATTCTTTTCATTTAAAACCCTCCTGCTAATTACTGCTACACAAAATGTTACCTAAGATCTTTGATAAAAATCACAGTAAACATATCACCCCATTTCTATATTGTCCGTTCCCTCTCATACATAGTTTAATGATAGCAACAAAAACCATCTTTAGATAGGGATTCAAAGACATTTTTTTCTTAAAGACGTTTTTATTTTCATTTTAAATAGGTGTATACCTATCATTTTTCATTTTAAAATAGGCGGCCAGTTCATTAACTGACCGATTACTTTTTCCCCGATACTTTGCCTATTTCATTATTAAATCATCTAATTCTTTGAAAAACTCCAAGCATTCCTATAACCGTTATCAGAACAAACGACAATACTGGATACAACTTGTCCCATCCCTCAACAAAGTCGCACCTTTCTTTTAACTTACAAATATTTTTGAATCCGCTTCGCTTCTTCTCACTTCATGGCGTTCGCCATATAATAATTCTGTCTTATTGGTCTACATCAGCGTGCAACAAGCAATGAAGTTCGAACCCTGCGGACCTAAGTCTATTTTAAAGGCTGTTATATGACTTTATTAATTGTTTTTAAAACATCAAGGAGCCCATTGTTTACAAGGGCTCCTCGGGTTATAACCTGTTATATTTTGTTATTAATAATTATTAGCATTTTTTTAAAGTTAGAAAAATTTGTGGGCAAGATTTTGAGTTGAAAGGTAGTTTTTATAATATTATCCTTCCACAAGTGAATAGATTTTTAAGCCATTTTAACAAGTTTTCGAATCAAATGTCATTTATACATAATTTTATATATTATATCTCTTTTATCTTCAGGAACATCGTTCCACATATCTATAAAATCACATAAATTTCTTTCCCATGTACCCATAAAAAACAGCGCTCTTTGAATACCCTCCTCATCAAATGATACTTTTCTAATTGCACTCGTATTACCAATGAATTTGAACCATTTTGAATTATAATCACGTTCGTCTAATCTAAGTGCTACAAAGCTTGAAACTAAAGGAAAAACGAACGTTTTCTGTTCTTCAAAATATACATCTGTTCTATCAAATGGTACCACGTTTAACCCTAAAATGTCTTCTAATTGTGGCAATTCATCAAAGATCTTATCGTAAACCTGTATTATTGGCAATATCCATTCTTCTCTTTCATAGGAATCATAATACTTTATCTCTCCAACTTTTTGAAATGTAACATACTTTTTATAAAAGGAAAAATTTTTGGAAATTTTTCTATTAAACTGGTATGCATATATATCTCCCACATTCCAAAGGTTCCTTTCGAATTTTGGATATTCAAATTGCTTTTCAGCAGGCATCGGAGAATTTAATTTCTCAATTAATTTGAGCAATACTTCTTTTCTTTTTTTACTTATGCCTTCACTCAATTCATTATTCGCCTCATTAATAGCATTTTGTTTGACGGTTTCTGATAATCTTCCAACCTTCCACTGAGTATCTGCCAATGCCTCCCAAAAATAATTTTTCTCATCCGTCTGTAACAATTCACTAAAAGTTTCTACAGTACGCAAATAAGCTTCTTCATTGGAGCATTGCTTCCTTAACCAAAACAAATATTCATCTCTCGCATCACATGAAATATCATTTCCATATATGCTATTACTCCAAACTCCCATATAACCTCCTACTCTGGATCCCAGTAACTTTGTATTAATGTCTGCATGTCTTCAAATTTATCCTCAAACTGATTCCAATTTTTCTGAGCTATGGAATTTCTCAAATTCTGTAAATTATTTAAAGTATAAGCTGTGATTATTGCCTGTTCTAATACTCTTGACTGAGTATATGTCAATCCATGGGCTACTGCATACATATCGAATTTTTTACTTGGGAACTGTCCTCTATTATTATAAGGGCTCCTCGAATCATAACTTTTTATATTTTTTATTAATAATTATTAGCATTTTTTAAAAAGTCAGAAAATTTGTGTGCAAAATTTTGGGTTGAAAGGTAGTTAGTTAATAAATGATATTCGAAATACAATGAGGCGTTTTAAGTAGTGATTAATATCTAATCTGCAATATAAAATCCTCCATCCCAAGAGCATGCATCCAAAATTACTTCCTGTATTTCATAGTCTCGA
>JAILRH010000181.1 GCA_024698345.1 Lachnospiraceae bacterium
GTCCATGCAGGATTGATCTTCCAATCACAAAATGCGTCATCATGATAATTCATGTACGCACATACACAATCTTTAGCACTTGTCATCGATGGTTTTGCAACTCTAAAACCATCCTTTTTCATAAGATAAGCAAGTGGTAATGCATAGGCTGTACCTGATAATTCATTATTCGTTCTGCTTGCTGCTCCTTCTAAATCCCATAACCAGTTTGTAGCCCAGTCAGTTGTGTCAAGAGCCGCATTGTTTGCATCATAATTATCAGTTGTATAACGATAATTACCCTTTTTATCAAGTGTTGGTAAATTGGTTGCTTCAGGAATACCGCACCTGCCGTTTCCAATACTTCCCAAACTTGTAACAGTAGCAGCTTTAACATCCTGTTCAAGCATCTTTTGGCTAAAATTTGGTGTTACCAATGTTGCTACCATAGCTGTAGAAAGCACTACTGAAGTAGCTTTCTTAAAAAAGTTCTTTTTGGTCATTTTCCCCTTTTTCCTTTCATTTTTTAATTGTTATGAAAAAAACAGTTACTTGTGGGGTTCACTGTTTTTTCATAAATATTATTACACAAGTTATTTCAGTGTAACATAGAAACATTTTTATCGCCATACCAAATTTTGTTCAAAACGTCATAAAAACGTTTAAATTCCCATTCTAATTGTTAATTTTTGTAAAAAAAAGTCCCATTTTTAACAAATGAGACCATTTTTTGATATAAAAACACTTTTATTTTTCTATTTTTTTGTCACTTGCCATATCTTTCAGCATTTTTTTTGCTTCTGCAACAGTATTCATATCAGGTGACATTACATAGGCTCTTTTTCCGGGAACTGTATATGTTGTTTGTGAAGAGCCAAATCCGGTTACACTGTAATTTACAACGTCCCATTCGATATTGTTTTCAGTTTGGAAATTAACAAATTTTGATATTTCTTCAGAGGTAAAACTTGTCTCCATACAATCTGCAACACTGTCTAACAAGGAGTTATAATTGTTGAGTATACTAGGTGACTGTACTTTCTTAAAAACTGCTTTTATTACTTCCATCTGATTTTTGCCACGCTGGTTATCGCCATTGCTAAATGCATGTCGCTCTCTTGCAAACCACAAAGCTGCTTCGCCGTCTAAACTGTTATACCCTTCTTTATAATAATGCCCCTTTGAAGAAAAATTGTATTCAGAATAAACATCAACTCCGCCTAAAGCATTAATTATATTTCTAAATCCTGTAAAATTCATCCTTATTGAATATTGAATCTTTGTATCATAAAGCATCTCCAGTGTCTGACGTGATACATCAACTCCATAAAGACCTGCATGAGTGAGTTTGTCACGTGAGCCCCCTGAAATAGACAGTGGAACATAATAATCTCTCGGTGTTGAAAGTAAGAATATCTGATGAGTTTTCGGATTGACTGAGGCAATAATATTTACATCACTTCTGCTCTTTGCCGAAACTGACCCTTCTACATCTATACCACTTATATAAACATTAAAATTATCCTTCGTGATATCTATTTTCTTCTTTTTGTCTTCTTTCTTTGCAGTAGTTTCTATCTCGGTGATCTCCTCATATCTGACATCATATGAATAGATACATTTTGTTTTTTTGTTAAAATCTTTATATTCTTCAATTCCATCTAAAATGTCTACATAAGCTCTGTCGATAATTATTGCTTTACATTCCTTATTGTATAAAGAATCTATAGCTTCAGTAAATACAAGGTGATCTGCTATATTAATTGTCTTTCCCGCTTTTTTATTTATATGCTCTATCGCTTTAGTATGGTCCTCACTATCCTGTCCTTTTGCAACAACATAACTGTAATCAGCAGCATCTTTGATAGTGGCAGCTTTATCTCCTTTAAGTACATATACATCAATAGTATTTGTCAGTTCAACATTATGATTTGTTATTTTATCAAGTGCGTTATTCGTTTTATATACATAATAAATACCAATACAGTGAATGGCAATTATCACAACAGAAAGAACTCCGGATATCACACAGAGAATTCTATTTTTTCGCATATAACATGTAAATAAAACAAGAATAATTTCTGTAATAATACCAGCCACTATATATTTTGCAGGCAGCATAATGCTTGTAAGAAGTGTAACTAATAAAACTACCGCTGTAATTATCTGAATTCCAAGCAATGTATACAATACTCCTTTTGCTCTGCCTTTAACTTCATATTTTGTAACTCCATCTGCTCTTCTACTCATAAATTCCTCCGTATTTTACTATATTTATTATTCTGTAAATTTAATAACTAATTATTCTTTTGCACAATTTAATAATCCCGGCATAAACTAGTGTAAGAGAAATAATTAATACTCACATTATTGAAAAACTAACCTGATTATTTTGATTGAAAGGAGCCTTAATGATATCTATCGGCGTTATTGCAGGAGATTTAAGACAATATTATATTTATAGTCATTTGAAATCCCAAAATTATAATGTGGAATATATATACGAACTTACAGATAAGGACATATATATACTTCCAGTTCCTTTCACCAAAGATAACATTTCTGTTAATTGTATGTTAAAACATCCAATGTCCATTTTAGATTTTATAGGAAACATAAGTAAAAAATCAACCGTTTATTCAGGATATTTCACAAAAGATTCAAAAGATTTATTAGATAACAGTCAGATTAAGTATGTTGATTTAATGGAGAATCCATATATCGTATCTGAAAACTCTTATTTAACCGCCGAGGGATTGATGTCAAAAGTTATACAAAACGTTCCGTTTTCTCTCAAAAACGAATCTGTAATTCTTGTTGGATATGGAAACTGCGGAAAGAAGATTGTTGATTTATTCAGTAAAATCTGCAGGAAAATGTACATCTACGATATTGATTCTTCCAAATACAGTCTGAATAAACATAAGAATATCTTTTGTATTCCTTATTCGGAAATTCCAAATGCACTAAGCAAATGTAGTCTGCTTATAAATACTTCCCCGAATTTCATTATGAGCAATGAATGGTATATTAAAACTAAAAAAGAATTTTTCATCTTTGACATTACTTCTAATCCTAATTGTTTCAATACCGACGAGCTAAAAACATATCACATCAATTATCACTTTTTCATTTCTGCAGTATTGTTGCAAAAAAATACAAAGTAGCTTTGACCGGTGAATGTGCGGATGAAGTATTTTGCGGATATCCTTGGTATTATAAAGAAAATCTGGCAAGTCAAAATAATTTTCCCTGGTCAATAAATATAAATGAAAGAACTATTTTCTTTAAAGATGACTTTTCACATTTTTTAAATGTCAAAGATTATTCAAAAGAAATCTATGAAGAAAAATCAAAAAAAGTCCCTCTATGTGATAATGATGACATGGAATCGAGGGAGCATAAACAGTTATTTTATCTGAATATATATTGGTTTATGCAAATGCTTTTAACTCGAATGGATCGTGCAAGCATGTACTACTCTTTGGAAGCCTATAAAACATAATAAAAATAATGGCCACTATCCGGTGACCATTATTTTTATCTTACTTTAGTTAAACATCTTCACAAAAAACTTACCGGTTTTTGATAAATTCTTTTTTGTAAATCCCTTAGTTTTACTTATGTTTGGTTTGACAAGTGCAGACGTTTCATCCTTATTGCAAAAACTCCAAGCAATACAACTGAGTTTATATTTCTTAATTACTTTAAACCACTTTTTTCCTTCTGCAACATCTATCAGCCCGCTGCCTGATGCTTCGCTAATATTACATTCACTGATTATCACAGGTAAGCCTTTTTTTCTCGTCTCTAATATTAACTTTCTAAGATCATACTTATGAGTTGCAGCGTAAAAATGAAGGGCATACATTATATTCTTTTGTCCTTTAATAGGACTATTGGCAGCGTCATCTATTCGTTGACTCCAATTCGGAGTTCCCACAATAATTACAGCCTTTTTATCATTTTCCCTGATAACGTTAATAATCGTATTTGCATATTTTTTTATATCTTCCCAAGTAGTTGAACCATTAGGTTCATTACAAATTTCATAGATAACATTATTGTACTTTTTATATTTTGCAGATACCTTATGAAAGAATACTTTTGCATCCTCTATATTAGTATTTGGATTGCTGTCATTTAATATATGCCAGTCTATAATCACATACATTCCTTCGGCTTTGCACGCCTTCACACCTCGGTCGATAACCTCTTCTAAATGTGCCTTGTTGCCGCCACTGCAGTATCCGTTGTAGTCAGATGTATACATGGCAAGTCTAATACAATTAATACCCATTTTTTTCAAATCTCTAAAAGCATTTTGATTGACATACTGCTCAAACCAGTTAATTCCATGAGTAGAAAAACCTTTAAGCATAAAAGTCTTTTCCTTTTTATCTACAAGATTTGCACCTTTTACCTTTAGCCTTCCATGAATACTTACAGGTGTTTTATTGGAAGGCTTTGCCCATAATGTGTTTTGTCCTCCTACTACTGTAAATAATAACACTGCTATCAATAATATTGAAAGTCTACGATTCATATAATTGCCTCCAATAATATTTATACATTCAATCTCTTAATCACTTTCATGCCTAATGGAATCATTTTTCATACTTATCACCTATTTTTTATCATTTCCATAGTATTCAGTGCATAACATAGTAATGTCATCAAACTGTTCAGCTTCACCAACAAATTCATCAATAACACTTCTAACATGATGTAAAACATCCTCAGGACGCCCATCTGTCTTTGCATTTAATGCCTCTAATGTCCTATCAGTTCCGAATAATTCCTTATCCCCATTAGTTGCCTCCGGAATACCGTCAGTATACAGGAACAATTTCGAACCGGCTTCCATAACAAATTCGTAATTGCTATATTTTATTCCGGACATGCCACCGATAACAAATCCGTGTTTGTCTTTTAATAATTCAAATTCGCCATTAGGTTTCATTATTATTGGATATTCATGCCCTGCGTTGGCTGCTGTAACTTTTCCGGTAGATATTTCTAAAATCCCTAACCATACAGTAACAAACATTTCCATCTTATTGTTAGAGCATATCATATTGTTAGTTTTCTCCAAAACCTCTGCAGGTGACTGATTCATAAGTACATTGTTTGCCAAAATAATTTTAGACGCCATCATAAACAACGCAGCCGGAATACCCTTTCCTGAAACATCTGCCATAACCATACAAAGATGATCGTCATCTATCAGAAAGAAATCATAAAAATCTCCTCCTACTTCTTTTGCCGGACTCATTGAAGCATAAAGATCAAACTCTGTATGTTCCGGAAAAGGTGGAAATACATTAGGCAACATACCTTCCTGAATGGCTGTGGCTAATGATAATTCTGTACTGATACGTTCTTTTTCCGCAGTAATTTGCGTGATGTTATCTATATATGAGTGTATCTGTTCTTCCATTTTATCAATGGATTTTGCCAGCATTCCAATCTCATCTTTGTTCTTTATAACTTCTGAAAGTTTATGTTCTGACAATATATTTTCTTCAGCAAATCGACTTGCTTCTTTTGTGATTGTTTGGACAGGGAACAATAATACTCTGTTGAGATATAACGCCTGACCAATCAATACAAAAATCACAATTAAGATTAACGCAAATACAAGCGTTCTAAGGTATGAATGTCTTGCACCAACCAAAGCTTCCATTTGTCGCTGAACACATAAAATTCCTTTAACCTGTTGATTTGAATCCTTTATCGGTATCATTGCAGTTATGTGTGCTTCAGATTCAATATAACCGCTGTCTCTGATTACCAACGACTTTTCAAGATTACCTTCATACATTTTTTTGTATTTACGACGATATTCCTCATTGGTTGTTTCTTTGACAAAGCCAAACTCATAAGGAGAGAATTTACTGTTTTCATTAACCGTAGAGAATAAAAATGTAATATGCTTATAGTCATTCAAATCAGGCTGTATTACATAAATAAATGTTGCCCCTTCAGAATTACATAACTTGTTCATTCTATCCCAAGTTTCCTTATAATCACTTGAGGTTCCTTTGTTTTCTATATATGTATCAAATAAATCAGCATTCAAATCAAGTGCTGCTGTTTCAGCGATATGAAACGCCACATCTTCGTACTGTTTACTTAGCACTTCCGTAAATCGTTTATATCCAATGCTGCCAACGACTATTGAAAAAAAGATTAACAAAAATACAATTCCGGCCAAACTTTTAAATACTATTTTATGTCTGATTTTACTCATACTCTTTTTAGTCTCCTTTTGATTCTACTCTACTTTTTCTTAGCAACATTAGACCAGTTTGAATAATTCTTCACCTTTTTCCATGTCAATTTCAAAGATTTCTTCTTTGCTGTTACTTTAGTAAGCTTCTTTAGTAAGCACAATTTTATTCCTGATTCATTCTCTTGATGTTAGCCTATTTTTTTGATATTTTACTCTATTGTCAAAATATCAGAGAAACCTGTCACTTCAAAAATTTCCATAATTGTTGCATCTACATTTTTCACCACCATGGTTCCCTGTTTATTCATAATTTTTTGCGCCGCAAGTAATACACGAAGTCCTGCACTTGAAATATATTCCAATTTTTCAAAATCAAATAATAACTCTGATACATTTTCGATAGACTGTCTGACTTCTGTTTCCAATTCGGGCGCGGTTGTAGTATCAAGCCTTCCTTCCAACGCAATTTCTAACTTTGTTCCTTCTAAATTCTTAACTATATTCATTTTATTTACCTCCATATAAAGCATTTTTTAATAATTATCATCTTATATCTTTTTCTTTAAAGTAAGAATGTTTTGACCCTCTTTGTATTCGTATTGAATCTCATCCATATTCTTTTTTACCATGAATATACCAAGACCACCTATTTCTCTGTCCTCTGCAGAAAGAGTCACATCCGGATCCTCCTTTTTCAACGGATCGTAAGCCACTCCATTATCAATAAATGTGAGATATACTGTCAACGGTTCTTCTTTGACCTCTACTCGAATAGTAGCCTTTCCAACTTCAGGATGATAGGCATAACTTGCAATATTGACAAATATTTCCTCTACAGCAATATCAATTTGCATTTGCACTTTCATCGGGCAGTCAATTTTTTCTAAACGCTCATCCACAAATTCAAGTACCTGATTCAAATTTTCTTTTTCTGCTATAATTACAAGTTCCTGTAATTTTTTTTCAACTTTTTGCTCTTCCATTTCTTTCCTCTCCGCCTACTTAATCAGATACTATTATATGTTCTTCAAAGTAAGGCCTGTATTTTTTAGTCCTATTCAATTATTCCGTTCTCAAAATATATATATAATTTTACCATACTTTCCTAAGGTCCGCATTAATTTTTGGCCTATTTTATGATGATTTTATTATTATATTTACGTAAAGAATTTACCGGAAGATGCCGACTTATCATCCTACATCTTCCGGTAAATCAGTTCTAATCTTTCAACGCCTGAACAAACCTTTTAACATCCTCATCCCCTTCGTGTAAATCTGTAAGATTTGTATCTCCAAGCTGTACCAGTTTGTTTGTTCCGTGATAATCACTTCCCGCAGTAATATACAGATGATACTTTTTTGCATATAATATCATCTCATTTTGCAGTTTGATTGAAAATCCGGAATAATATGCTTCCACGCCTTTTAGCCCAAAACTCATTAAACGTTTCAGCCTCTCTTCCATCTCGTTACCTACAATAACCTGTTCACCATCACCGTAAAAAGGATGAGCCAGAACAGGAATCCCATCACTTTCCAGTATTGCCTGTATCGCTTCCTTAGGGCTTAGATAACGGCTTTTAGAATTACAATTATTGATATACTTTGTTATAGCTTCATCTTTTGATTTTGCATATCCATATTCCACCATCATATTTCCTATGTGCGGTTTACCGGGATTATTATAACTTAAAAGTTTTTCAACATCCTCATCCCGAAATACAAAACCATATTTCTCCTTCAAAAGTTCTAACCGTGCATATACTTTATTCATTCTGTATTGATGTCCAAGATCAATCGCATCTGTAATTGCATCACCATAAAGATCATAATTATAACCAAGAATATGGTATTTGCCCATTTCATCCTTACACGAAAACTCTATTCCACTTATAAATTTCGGATCATCATCTTTTAGAGTTTTCATCATATCAACACACCCAAGACTGGTATCATGATCAGTAATGGCAAATAAATCTATCCTTGATTCTTTTATTTTAAACAATAGTTCTGCAGGAGTATCAGTACCATCAGATGCTGTTGTATGCATATGGAAATCAACTTTTCTTATATTATCAAGATTCATTTCTTCAATCCTTTATTAAATCAATGTCAAACAATAATGATTCTGTGTTATCCAAACAATCAATCAGTTTTTTTGTCCATCCTTCTACTTCAACTCTTCCTAAATCAGTTGTATGCAGATTCTGACGAATGCGTTTTCGAATCATACGTACATAACTGATTATATTCGCCTTCTGCATAACTTCATTTAATTTATTAGAATCAGTTGTTTCAAAATATGCAGCAAGAACTTTATTCCAAAAGATTTCTGAGGTTTCATAATCTATTCCAAGAAACGGTTTCAATGCTGAATGATTATATTCGTTATATCCTAAAAATGCATTATACATCATTGCAAATTCAAAAACCGGATGGCCCACCGATAGCGTGTCCATATCTATAATCATCACTTCGCCGTCAACATACTCGACATTCTTTGTGTGATAATCACCATGTATAATATGATTGTCGTATGGAACATCCTCAATAAGTTTGTTTAACTTTATAAATGCCTCCTTAGGAATATATCCCTCAAGAAATGCTATCCAATCTTTTACCGACTCTCTGATATCAGGGAGTTCTCCCTCTGCTACCTGTGTGCCGTGAATTACTTTTAGTAATTTTGTATATTCATCAACACACCAATCCATCTTATCTTTTTCACTATCAAGAATCTGAGAAAATGACTTAGCATTGAGAAGTTCAAACACAGAACCATAACTCTCTCCAACTTTTACAACATCGTAAGAGATTGCTGTAGGGATTCCAAGAACCAAAGCTTTTTTTGCAACTTCACGCTCATTTTTTATCTCATCCAAAGCATCCGGATTATTATAAACCTTTACGACATTGTCTTGATCAATCCTATATACCTTACCATTAGCTCCTCGCCCAATCTCTTCACAACCATCAACAGATACAACTCGGTAAGCTTTTTCAATGGTCATAATCTGAGTGAAACCAGTCATATTAAATATTTCATAAACATCAGAACTTACATTTATAACTTTAAAATTGTCATAGTCCTTTTTTAATCTTAAAAATATTCTTAACCCGGCACTGGAAATATATTCCAATTTTTTCGCATCAATAATTATATTATTTTTTGATGTTTCATCAATGATTGTTTTGATTTCATCCTCAACTTCCTTTGCATTATTAGAATCTACCTTTCCTACGATTCTAAAGTAAATTCGTTCATTATCAATCTCATAACTAATTTCTTTCATAGCTGCCCCTTTCCTGCTCTGTCGGTATACACTTTACAAATCATGTTATACATAAGACTATACATGTACCTTTTTTTAAAAAAGATACACAAATTATGAAGTTATCCGCTCTAATAGTCTATAAATTATTATACCATTTTACATTACTCGAATTCAACAGTTTGATTGGTACAATTCATAAAGCACTCAACTCTCTCCAATATATAGAAACTCGTTTTTTTCAAATAGAAAAGAGGTGTCCGAAGACACCTCTTAAATATTGTAATTTCATAACAGTAATCGTCTGCAATCTATAATCTAATGTAAATAATTATAATTCTATTACTTCATCGGCATATGATAACGCTTCATCATCGTGAGATACCATAACTATTGTTTTTCCCTCTTTATGTAAATCCAATAAAAGATTCATTACGATATATAAGTTGTTCTTATCTAAACTACCTGTAGGTTCATCTGCTAAAATAATCCGGCAATTTTTTAACATCAATCTGGCTATGGCAATTCGTTGTTGTTCTCCTCCTGAACATGTATAGATTTTCTTATCAAGAAACTCTTCTTTGAATCCTACTTTTTCGAGAGCAAGAGTTATCACTTTTCTCTGTTTGTTTTTATTTTTTTCCTGTACTACTATTTTTAAATTCTCATAAACACTTAAGTCGTCAATTAAAGCATAATTTTGAAATAAATATCCTATATCATTTTTGAGAATCCTTTTTCTTTGTTTTTTATCATCATATGAAATTTTTTCTCCATTAATTAATAATGTGCCCTGATAGTTTTCCAGCAATCCCATAATATTAAGTAGCGTAGATTTACCTTGACCGCTCTGTCCTTTAATTCCGACAAAATTTCCTTCCTTTATTTTCAATGAATACTTATCAAATATCACTTTATCATCATATTTTTTTGTAATATCTTTTAATTCGATTGCATACATACTTCTTACCTTCCTTTAATCACCACTGGTATATTCTCAAATGATTTTCTTTTTAATAATAAATAAAACAATATAGTTTCAGGAACAGTCAATAATATAAATAATTTATTAACAATTAATCCAACTATTATTACAATCGTACCATTATAAATAATAAACGAATAAATATCTTCTATTGGTTCATGTCCCAGCAAGCTA
>JAILRH010000147.1 GCA_024698345.1 Lachnospiraceae bacterium
AAGGATTATCTTCAAAAGAAGTATGATTCTCGTTCGCACAAATTCGTGAGTTTTCTTGATGAAAACTCACTCAAATTGTGCTAAATATCGAGGAACTGAAATCCTCGATATTTAACTTCGAATCATTCTTCTTTTATCAGAATCCTTCTAAGTTTGTCTCAATTGTTATTTCGAAATCCATTCATATAATTGCTCATCTTGTTATTTTTGAAAGCATCTGTAATCCACATTTCAAATGTATACGATTTTTGAAACTTTCATTATGCTTACATCCCTTTTAGAATTATCTTCACATGGGTTGTCGGCCCTACCTTTTTCCTCAGAAATTCTTTACATCCCTTTTAGAGTTATCTTCACATGGGTTGTCAACCATATCTTTTCTGCCGGAAATTCTTTACATCCCTTTTAGAATTATCTTCACATGGGTTGTCAGACATATCTTTTCTGTCGGAAATTCCTTACATCCCTTTTAGAATTATCTTCACATGGGTTGTCAGACATAACTTTTGTAACAAAATTCCCTATCTTGCTTTTGAAAATAGTCCTTTGAGTAATGACTCAATGTTCTGAGAAAACATTCAAATACTGTGAAACTGCTATTTTGAAAATTGCGTATGACTGTTTCAAAATGATTGTTAATTGGTATAATATATTTGATATGAAACTAAACTACAAACTAAACTACAAACTAAACTATAAACTAAATAAAGGAGTACAGCATGAAAAAACTAAAAAACAACCTAACAAACAAAATATCAAAAACACTAACAAACAAAATATCAAAAATACTGACAAACAAAATATCTTTTGTTCCGGCAATAATTTTATTTGTTTTCGTATTTTTATTTACCTTCGTATTTCTATTTTCAACCGGCAATGTTTACGCCGGAACGAGTGTTTCAAATTCAGGGATGCTGACTGAATATAATTGCGAGAATCTTGATTATATTCATATCCCGACTTACATTGATTCAAAAAAAGTGACTGAGATATCAACAGGTTGCTTTGACAATTCAACTATGAAAGGTGTGACACTACCAGATGGAATTAGATATATTTATTCTAATGCATTTTCAAACTGCAATAATCTTACTCAGATTGCAATTCCTGATAGTGTAACATATATTTCAAATGATGCTTTCTACAATACTCCGATAGAAGTTATTTATTGTAATAAAGATTCATATGCTTTTTCTTATGCGACAAATCATAATATAAAAACGGCAGACATCAGTCAGCTTGAAAAAGGTATTAAATTTAATACTTCAAAGCAGAATGTCACGGAGAAAGAATCTTTTAACGCAGCATACACTGTTAATGACAGTGAGATTGTTTCTGATTCTGTAAATTATTATTATGACACGGATTTGAATCAATTATCACCCGGTTTGTTTAGTACAAGACAGTCTGGTGTGTTATCCCTGATTGTATACAGTGAGATGTATTATGATGAACAGATTATTTACTCACTTCCTACAGTGAAAGGGATTTCTTTCTCACAGGATTCTTCATGTAATAAAATATCCTTTGACTCTGAGAAGAATGTCACATATAAAGTTTACAGAAGTGTTTACCCGGATAGAGATTTTGAAATGATAAAAGAATTTGAGTCTTCATATGGATATTGGATTGATGACGATGGTTATTTTTATTCATATTCTTACTATGCAGACAAAGACGAAAACGGTTATTCATATTCTGATTACGATACAAGGGAATATGTGACATATTATTACAAAGTCGTTCCGTTCCTTAATGTTTCGGGTAAGGAGAATGTGGAAGGCAAATTTGAATTAATTACAGTGCCACCGCTTACGGCACCTTCTTTGAAAAGTTTTACCGTACAGGCTGAAAAGACAAATACTCTTACATTGAACTGGGATGGAGTGGATTATATTGACGGTTATTATTTATACAGGAGTGAAGAGAATGAATCGAATTACAATTTTTTAAGGGAATTTCCAAGAGTAAAGCCTAAATCATTTTGGGACTCGGAAAGTTATATTTATGAAGACTCTTCACTTACACTGGGACACAAATATTATTACAAACTTGTTTTTTATATAGATTATAACGGAACGAAAATAGTTGTTGGAGAATCTTCTTCTGTTTCGGCATATTCAACACTTGGTGCACCTAAATTTACAAAATCCTCATCTCCAAAGAAAAAGACAAATGTAATATATTGGAATAAAATGTCTGAAGCAGACGGATATTATTTGTATTATTCTACAAAGAGAGACAAAGGGTTTAAGAAAATAAAGACGATAAGTGCAAATTCGAAACTTATGTTTACCCACAAGAAACTGACAAACGGAGTTTGCTATTACTACAAACTGGTCGCTTACAAAAAGGTGGGTAACACAATTATAACAGGTACGGAATCAAAAGTTTACTCAAAATACTGTGATTACTATTCACACAAAAATGAGTCTTACGGGCACCGTTACAAGAGAATATTCGGAAAAAGAAAAACATCTCACTATAAATCAGACAAACAGGCTTCAAAAAACATGAAGACTCTAAGGATAAAAGTGTGGGACAGAAAGGCAAACGGTAAAAAATACACAAGATATTTTACAGTCAGAGTTCACAAAAATATTGCACCGTCAGTTGAACAGATGTTTAAGGAAATATACAAGAGCAAAGAGCGTTTTCCTATCCATGATATCGGTTGCTACAGCTGGCGTTCAAACAACCCGTCTTCACAGCACTGTGTCGGTCTTGCATTTGACATTAATGCAAATGAAAATTATATGATTGATGGCGGCAAGGTTTTGTCCGGTTCATGCTGGAAACCAAAAAAGAATCCTTACTCAATTCCGTTAAAATGTAAGTTAGTAAAAATTCTTGAGAAATACGGTTTCAGCCGCGGTTTCTGGGGTGACCGAAAAGATTATATGCACTTTTCGTATTTTGGAGGATAAAAATATTTTTATCATTGACGCAGTAATTATATATATTTATACTTATTTTATAATATGTGTAAGTAAGACTTACAACAAAAGGAGGATAATATGAGAAAGTTATTTAAGCAGTTATCTGCAGTTGTTATGGCAGTTGCAGTGACAGTGGCAGCTGTACCAAGTGTACAGGCAGCAGAGAAGATTGAGAACATGGTTAAGGGGCCATTGGTTGGATGGTTCGGAGAGAATGAAGATTGGCATGATTGTGGAACAGACGGAGTTCTCACAGCAAACGGAATCGATTATTCAGTAGAACTCAAGTCAATCGGATACGGCGGTATCTGGGGCGGACAGGTTAAGACAGAAGAAATTTCAGTAACACCTGGTGCTTCATATACACTTTCAGGTTCACTTTTCTCTACAAAGATTGATAAGTGGGTTATGATTAAAGTTGCTTACGATACAAAGTCATTGGTTGATGGTAGATGGGTTCAGATCAAAGCAGGACAGAAAGCAGCATATTCATTTACATTCACAGTACCAACAGGTGTTAGCAGCATCCAGATTGTATACGGTATGGGTGGCGTTCAGCCATCTTCATCAGGACAGTGGGATGTTGATGAGTTAGAGGAGTTATACGGAGCAGAAGTTCATGATGATATAGATGCTCAGTACGATACAACAATCGCAGGTAGCGACATCAATCTTGTACCTGTAAACACAACTCTTAAATCAGTTAAGGCTGCAAAGAAGTCAGCAAAAGTTACAGTTAACATGTTGAACAACTTCAAGCAGAAAGATGTTAAGAAGTACAGAATTCAGTACTCAAAGAAAGCAAACTTCAAAGGTGCAAAAAAAGTTGATACAGCTAAGAAGACAGTAAAAATCAAGAAGTTACAGTCAAAGAAGAAATACTACTTCAGAGTAGCTGTTGTAAACAAAAACGGAAAGGTTGGACCTTGGAGCAAGGCTAAGAGCGTTAAAGTTAAATAATACATACTTACTATAGTATAGATATTACCAATAAAAAGACAACTTGTATTGATTAGAGCAATAATCAATGCAAGTTGTTTTTTTGTTACGCAGATGTTATTTAATATGGGCATTGTTAAAAAGGAAAAAAAGGTTTATACTTTAAGGCGTGGCTAAAAATAGAAAACTTATGAATATGCTGGAAGAGATGGCATAAAAAGGCAGGATGTACGAAAATGGCATCTTACCATTTAAAGAGTTGAATATCATATGGAGGTATAATCGTGAATATAGTAGTTTTATGTGCAGGAACAAGTACAGAAAGAGAAGTATCAGTCAAATCAGGATATAATGTTTGTGAAGCGTTGAGAACAAAAGGTCACAATGCGATTATAGTTGATGTATTTAAGGGAACTGAGATTGATGCTTTTGAAAAAGCTGCAAACGATTACGATTTGGAAAAAGAAAGAGATTTGATAAGTGATTTCTCTGCAAAAGTACCGGAGTTAGTTAAGACAAGAAGAGAGTTTTTCGGAGAAAATGTTTTGGAAGTATGTAAGAATGCTGATATTGTTTTCATGGCTCTTCATGGAGAGAATGGTGAGAACGGAAAGTGTCAGGCAGCATTTGACTTGTTTGGAATAAAATATACAGGTTCAGGATATCTTGCAAGTGCAATAGGAATGGACAAAGGACTTACAAAGCAGGTGTTCAAATCACAGAACGTTCCTACAGCAAAGAGTATTTGGATTTACAGGGGTGACAGTATTAATCTCGCAGACTACTCAATGCAGGTGCCTGTAGTTGTAAAAGCTTGTAACGGCGGATCAAGTGTGGGAGTTGTTATTGCAAAGACAGAAGAAGAATATAAGGCGGCCATTGAGGAGTGCTACAAATACGATGACAAGCTTCTTATAGAAGAATATATAGAAGGAAGAGAGTTCTCGGTGGGTGTTGTAAATAATAAAGCATTGCCTATTGTTGAGATAATTGTAAATTCAGGATGGTATGACTACAAGAATAAATACCTTCCAGGTGCAACTTCAGATGAATGCCCTGCAAATCTCACTGAGGAACAGACTCTGAAGATGCAGAAAATAGCTGAAGAAGCAAGTGCAGCAATTGGTTGCAGTCCATATGTAAGAGTGGATATTATGATGGATAAAGATGACAATATGTATTGTCTCGAAGTTAATACACTTCCGGGAATGACAGCTACAAGTCTTATTCCACAGGAAGCACAGGCAATAGGAATGGACTTTCCGACACTATGCGATTATCTTGTGAAATTGTCGCTTGAAAAATACAACTAATAAAAATCAGAAATTTCAAAAAGTATACTTTAGGAAATGGATATACGATGCTTTCAAAATAACCGTTTCGCATTATATGAATGTTTTCTCAAAACAGTTCGACATTGCTTGAAGGATAATCTTTAAAAGAAGTGTAGGGAATAATGTGGCAGAAAAGTTAGGTCAGACAACCCATGTGAAGAAAACTCAAAAAGGGATGTATTGAAATTCAGAGGAAAAAGATAGGGCTGACAACCCTAACGAAAAAAATACCAAAATGTATGTAAACTCTAAAAAGTCTTGTTAAAAATCTTTACATCTCAAAACAGATTTTCTCCAAACGGGTTGTTAAATATGAGAAATCAAGTTAAAAAACTATACATCCCAAAAATGAATTTCTTCAAAAGGGATCTGTAATATGGAAATCACTAGTATATCGTTCGCCAATTAACTGGACTATATTATTACTGACAATTCAAGCAATTACAGCGTTTCAATGGTCCAGTTAATTTGAAGACGCTGTACTAGGGTGTAACTGAATATTAGATTACATACATGTTTCAAAATGTATAATTATAATAATAAGAGAGGATGCGTGTTATGAAGTGGAATAAATACAGGTTGAAGACTACCACAATGGCTGAGGATTTTGTCAGTGGAGTTCTCATGGAACTTGGGATTAACGGAATAGAAGTTGAGGATAACGTTCACATCACTGAGGAAGAGCGAAAAGCAATGTTTGCAGATTATCTGCCGGATATTCCTGATGATGACGGAACAGCCTATATCAGTTTCTACACAGATGAAGATTCTGATGATGAAGAAATCCTTGAAAGACTTCGTGAGGAACTTAAGAATGCATCTTCATTCCTGGAAGTTGGCGAGGGATCTATTGAGAAGGATATCACAGAGGATATCGACTGGGTCAATAACTGGAAACAGTTTTTTAAATCTTTTACAGTTGCAGATTTTTATATTAAACCAACATGGGAAGAATACGATGAAAAGTACAAAGATTTAAATATGATTGAGATTGATCCGGGTACTGCATTTGGAACAGGTAAGCATGAGACAACTCAGCTTTGTATTACCGAACTTTGCAATTATGTGAAGGGTGGCGATAAAGTGTGTGATCTTGGTTGTGGCAGTGGAATTCTTTCAATGGTTGCAAAGAAACTAGGCGCAGCAGATGTTGGAATGACAGATATTGATCCTGCGGCGATTGAGGCTTCCGTGGAGAATTTTAAGGTTAATAATATTTCCATGAGTGATGTGAAACTTCTTCAGGGAAATATCATTGAAGATGAGAATATGCAGCAGGAAATAGGCCTTGATTATTATGATGTGGTGGTTGCAAATATTCTTGCGGATGTTATTGTGCCAATGTCAGCCATGGTTGATAAACTTATGAAGAAAGGTGCATATTTCATTTCGTCAGGTATTATTTACATGAAAGAAGATGAAGTTGTAAATGCTATCAAGACAAATGACAGACTTGAACTTGTTGAAGTTAAAAAGATGGGTGACTGGCGAGCAGTTATCGCTAAGAAAAAATAGAGCAATTCGCAGATTATTATATAATTAAAAAGCAGATGCTAAGATATATAGATCAGCATATACTAAGTTATATTGATTAGTGATACTAAGTTATATTGATTAGTGATGCTAAGTTATATAGATCAGCATATACAAGTTATATTGATTAGTGGTGCTAAGTTATTTAGATTAGTATAAGAAAGAAAAAGTATGTACAGATTTTTTGTTGATAAAAATAATATATTTGAAGATAAAATTGCTGTGGAAGGGCAGGATGTTAATCACATCAAAAATGTCCTGCGAATGAAGATTGGAGAAACTGTGCTTCTCAGTGACGGCGAGGACAGAGAGTACATCTGTGAGATTTCGGAAATTGAAGAAGACAGAGTACTTGCAAGGATTATTGATATCGAGGGACCTTCAAGAGAACTGTCCATTAAGGTTACACTTTTCCAGGGACTTCCAAAAGGAGACAAGATGGAAACTGTCATTCAGAAGATGGTGGAACTTGGAGGTTACAGTATAGTTCCGGTGGCAACTAAACGTTCCATTGTAAAGCTGGACGCAAAGAAAGCCGGGGCAAAGGTTGCAAGGTGGAATGCGATTTCTGAGAGTGCAGCCAAGCAGTCAAAGAGAGGAATTGTTCCGGAGGTTTTAGATGTGATGACCTTTGGGGAAGCAATAAAACTGGCAAAGGATTTTGACAAAATTCTGATTCCATATGAAGAAGCAGAAAATATGGATTATACGAGAAAGGTTGTTGATTCTATTGAACCGGGTGACAGTGTTGCGGTGTTTATCGGGCCTGAGGGAGGATTTGCCCCTGAGGAAGTAAGCAAGGCTTTGGAGGTTGGGGCAAAAAGCGTCACACTTGGAAGAAGAATATTAAGAACTGAGACAGCAGGCATGGCACTTATGTCAGTGCTCATGTACGCTATGGAGGAATAGATGATAGTTTATTTTGATAATTCGGCGACAACAGTTGTGTCTGAAAAAGTAAAAGATATTGTCTTAAAGGCTATGATTGAGGATTACGGAAATCCATCCTCAATGCACTTGGCGGGAGTTAAGGCGGAAGATTATATCAAAGATGCAAAAAAGAAAATAGCCTCTATTATGAAAGTAGATGAAAAAGAAATATATTTTACATCCGGTGGAACAGAGGGGAACAACTTAGCTATTATTGGAAGTGTGATGGCAAACAAGCGTAACGGCAACAAAATCATCACATCATCAATTGAGCATGCATCAGTTGCAAATCCTATGAAATATCTTGAGGATGAGGGATTTGAAGTGGTGTACCTGCCGGTTGACAAAAACGGAGTTATCGATTTGGAAGCACTTAAAAATGAAGTGGATGATGACACTGTTTTAGTTTCAATTATGGGTGTCAACAATGAGGTTGGAGCAATTCAGCCTATGGAAGAAATCGGCGCCATTGTGAAAGAAAAAAATCCGAAAACTCTTTACCATATAGATGCTATTCAGGCTTTTGGAAAAATGGAAATAAAGCCTAAAAAGTGCAAGGCGGATTTTGTGACAGTAAGCGGACACAAAATTCACGGACCAAAGGGAACAGGATTTATATACATCAAAAATAAAACAAAAGTAAGGCCTTTGATTTTAGGAGGCGGGCAGCAGATGGGAATGCGTTCCGGAACTGAAAATGTTCCCGGAATTGCAGGTCTTGGAGAGGCGGCAAAGGAAGCCTACGACAATCTTGCAGCTAATGTAGAAAAGATGACAGTCCTTAAGGACAGACTGATTGACGGTTTGGAAAAGATGGAGGGCGTCACAGTAAACAGCAAGAGAGGAAGTGAGTCGGCACCTCATATTGTCAGCGCAAGTTTCTTAAATGTCAGAAGTGAAGTTATGCTTCATGCACTGGAAGATAAAGGTGTATATATTTCAGCCGGTTCAGCGTGTTCATCTAACAAACCTGCCATAAGCAGTACATTAAAGGCTATGAAAATTGACAATAATCTGTTAGAATCAACAGTGCGCTTTAGTTTTAGCGCAAACAATACAGAGGAAGAAGTAGATTACTGCTTAAATTGTATTGAGGAACTTCTTCCGGTTTTAAAAAAATATATAAGAAAGTAGGAAGTTATGTACAAGTCGTTTTTAATAAAATATGCCGAAATCGGTATAAAAGGAAAGAACAGATTTTTATTTGAAGATGCTTTGGTTCGTCAGGCAAGAATTGCTCTTGATAAGATTGACGGAGATTTTGAGGTTCACAAAGAGTCAGGAAGAATCTATGCAAACGCTCAGAGTGATTTTGATTTTGATGAGGCAGTAGATGCACTCTCTCATGTATTTGGTATTGTTGGAATCTGTCCAATGATTCAGATTGAGGACAATGGCTTTGATGATCTTGCAGAGCAGGTTATCAAATATATAGATGCAGAGTATCCGGATAAAAATAAGACATTTAAGGTACTTGCAAGAAGAAGCAGAAAGAATTATCCTCTTGATTCTATGGAGATAAACATGGAGATGGGAGCTAGAATTCTTGATGCATTTCCGGATATGAAAGTAGATGTTCACAATCCTGAAATCGAACTCAATATCGAAATCAGAAACAAAATAAATATTTATTCTCGAATTATTCCGGGACCGGGAGGAATGCCTATCGGAACAGCAGGAAAGGCTACATTGTTACTGTCAGGAGGAATAGACAGTCCTGTAGCAGGATATATGATTTCAAAACGTGGAGTTCAGATTGATGCAGTGTATTTCCACGCACCACCATACACATCAGAGAGAGCAAAACAGAAAGTAGTTGATCTTGCAAAGAAAGTATCTAAGTATTCAGGACCAATCAAGCTCTTTGTTGTAAACTTCACAGAAATTCAGATGTACATATATGATAAATGTCCACATGAGCAACTCACTATTATCATGAGAAGATATATGATGAAGATTGCAGAACACTTTGCAAAACAGGAAGGTTCCCTTGGACTTATCACAGGTGAGAGTATAGGACAAGTTGCAAGTCAGACTACACAGTCTCTTGCCGCAACAAATGAAGTATGTACACTTCCTGTATATCGACCTGTAATCGCCTTTGATAAGCAGGATATCGTTGATATCGCATTGAAGATTGATACATATGAGACTTCAATACTTCCATATGAGGACTGCTGTACAACATTCGTTGCTAAGCATCCTGTCACAAAACCGAATATCAATATCATCAAGAAGTCTGAAACACGCCTCAGTGAAGAAATCGACAGAATGATGGAAGATGCGATAAATACAGTGGAGATAATTGATGTGGAGTAATTAATAGTCAATTGAAAGATAATGCCTCTTTAGTTAGGAAAAAATAATCCGGCTAGAGAGGCGTTATTGTTTTGGAATAAAAAAATTATGAGGATGGCGAGCTAATATTTTTTGTGAACATCATAAACGAATATGAAATAGAAAAAGGTAATTCAGATTTTAGTTGTAATAAAGTATAAGACGGCAAAAAATGAGAGAAAAGAAAAAAGCATAATATTTGACTAAAAATTGTATATTATTGGTAAAAATGTCTGTAGTTGGCTGAAATGTTTTCATGTCTTGAAATTGAAACGATATTATTATAGCATTTAAGTGTTTGCTCGATTCAGAGCAATAATATAAGACGAAGGAGAAAAAACAGTGGTAGAAAAGTTTAGAAACAAGTTGTTCAAGCGTACAACCGCGCTCGTTGTGGTTGTTACACTTTTTGTTGTAGGTGTTATTGGTAATAATTATATTACTGATAAGAATACGTATAACGCAGATGGCAAGGAACATGTAGAATTGGCGGATGTTAATGCTGATGTACTTAATATGGAGTATTCTAAAGCCGAGAATAGTAAGTTAAAATCTGCAGATGAAATCAAGGTTGCAACAACTAATACTGAAATGGGAAAAATCAGTGAAGAGCTTCAAAATGCATATCAGATATTGATAAGCAATGAAGATAACAAAGAAGCAATTATTGAGTTTAATGATACAGTAAAATCATTAAAGTCAAAAACGGAGATAGTATTAGCAGATAACGAATATGCTTCTGCCGATGAATTTAAGATATTTATTAATGATAATTTCGAGAAGTTAGAACAGTATTCTTCTAAATTAGCTGAAGAGAGCTGTTCGGATAAGAAAAGTGTAATTAAAAAAATCGGAAATCTTGTTGCTCCTGAAATGGAAGTTGCAAGTTTATCTGACGATTTATCGTTTAATGATGTTACAAATGAAAACATTAATGATGAACAAATTTCAGAAGAAGATTTAGAAGAGTTTGCTTTAAGTGATACAAATGAAGCAGATGTGGTTGATAATGTATCAAAAGCAGATATAAAAAATACAAATGACACTGCAATCAATGAAAAGATAAAGGAAGAGTTTTCTTCTTACGATAGTGTTCTTGATATTTATCAGTATGTTAAAAATAATTATCAGATGCAGTTTTATTATGGTGCTCGTAAAGGGGCAGTTGGAACTTATGAACAAAAATCAGGTAACGATTACGATATAGCAAGTTTGTTAATTGGAATTCTTCGAGACAGAGGAATACCTGCAAAATATGTAAGAGGAAATGTTAGGGTTACTGCACAGCAGGCAATCCAGTGGACCGGAGCTAAAGATGCTCTTGCAGCTGCAAAGGTAATGTCAGCATTAGGAATTCCTTGTGCAACTATTAGCGGAGCAGAAGGCATTGAGTATGTAAAAATGGAGCATGTTTGGGTTTTGGCTTATGTTCCATACACTGATTACAGAGGTACTGGTAACAAATCAGGAAAAGAATTATGGATTCCGCTTGATGCAAGTTTTAAAAAGGTTGAATTCGTAAAAGATGTAGATGTAGAAGCAATTAATAAATACGTAACTAATGACGAGAATAAAATAGACGGTAATACAGAACTTAATGATGTGAATGTGGGAGAATTAGCTGAATACGTTTCAGAAGATAATTCCGCATTTGTAAAATATATGCTTGAGAATGGTTATGGTGAAGATACATTTACTGAAGCATTCGGTGGCGTGCAGATAGTTGAAGAGGATTTAGGATATTTGCCACTTTCTTCGCCTTATGCTGTAGAAGATGTGCTTGAGAAGTTTGATGATATTCCTAAAGATTTAACTTCTAGCATAAATATTTCTTTAGGAAGTATTAGTGAAAAGCTTTTAACTACTGACCTATATGGAAAGAGAATAACAATAGCATATGATGCTGCAACAGACGAAGATGTAGCATTAATCAAGAAATATGGCGGATTATTTAAAACCCCTGCATATATGATTAAATTAAAACCGGTATTATATGTAGACGGAAAAAATGTAGCGGAAGGTAACGCAGTTACTGCAGGAACTACTCAAAGATATAATATTGGAATATATGAGCCGTCGGACAAGAATAATGTAAATAATGAATCAAATATTATTACTGCAGGCGGAATGTATTCAATAGCAATTGATTACGGAAATATAGCATCAGATGAAATTGATGGAATTTCTGAAAATGTTAAGAAACTTCAAAAATATATTTCAGAAGAAAATATATATACTGAAGAAATAATGGGAGAACTTTTGAATGGTATATCAAGAGCTTATTTTTCTCAGTTAGATACTTACAACATGTTTGTGGCAGGACAGAAGGAAGTTGTTCAGACAAGAGCTTTGAGTCTTGGTATAGTTGGATTTGCAGCAAATGGAATTTTTTCATTTGGTCGTGCAGTAGAACTTAAAGAAGGTGGATATTTCCTTGATATCAGTCATGATGTTCATAGCGTTGTGTCGTTAAATGGTAACAACGAAGATGAAAAAGCATATATGCTTCAATCGGGTATTTATGCATCTGCAATGGAACATGGTGTACTTGAACAGTTTACAGGAGTTGAATCTGTTTCAACAATTAAAGCACTTCAGTATGCTCAGGAAAATGAAATACCAATTCATTCAATTTCGAAAGAAAACTATAGTGAAGAGATTGTAAAACTAAATGTGTCAAATGCAGTGCTTGAAGATATAAAGAGTGCTGTAAATACAGGAAAGATTGTTATTATTCCTGAAGAAACCATAACAATAAATCAGTGGTCAGGTTCCGGATATATGGTACTTGATCCGGATACATGTGCATGTGGATACATGATTTCAGGTGGTCTTAGCGGTGGTGCTATGACCTTTGGTGAAATGTTTGAAGAATATGTAAGCCAGGTACTTAATGGTATAGTAGGTATGATACTGTGGGAAGTTGGAACAACAGCTCTTCTTGCCATGTGTCCTTGCGGATGGGTTGCTGGAATCCAGTTAGCGCTTAATATTGTTCAGTTAATAATGCTTACAGCGATGATTGTGGAGATGATTTCTTTATTGGTTGACTATGCCAGAACAGGAGATGTAAGATATCTTCAGGAATTATTGATTCAGATAGCAGCTATGGCAACACTTAGTCTGGTTACACATTTTGCAAAGGATAAAATTGATTCACTTAAAGAAAAAGTAGTTGAAGAAATAGATAGAGCAGGACTTCGAGGTGCATGTTTTATCGCGGGAACTTTTGTAGTTGCAGTTTCAGACCTTGTACCGATTGAAAATGTTAAAGCAGGAGATTTGGTACAAAGTTTCAACCCTGGAACACAGAATGTATCAGAAAAGAAAGTTATTGCAACTATTGAAAAACAGACATCAGAGTTAATTCATATTTCAATCAATAATGAAGTTATTAATGCTACAACAAATCATCCATTCTATGTATTAGACAGAGGTTTCGTTAAAGCCAAAGATTTACGTGCCGGAGATGTTCTTTGTACAGTAAATGGTGATTATGTAACAGTTGAGTGGATAGAACATGAAATACTTGAGAAACCTGTCAAAGTTTACAACTTAAGTGTGGCTGATAATCATACTTACTTTGTTGGTGAGAATGGTGTTGGAGTTCATAATGACAGTTGTAAGGGTAATTGGAATAGAAAGATTAGTAAAACCGAAGATTTAAATTCGGATTCGTTTTCTAATTTGAAAGATAATGGAACAGTAAAAGTAAATTCATCTGGAAGTGATAGACCTCTTTATAGTGATCCTAATAGTTATTATTCTACGGGGAATGGAGAACATGTTTTTATTTATGATGGAGAGGGAAAACTCATTTACGACATCAGTCCTAAGAGAGTAAAAGGATTTCAAATAGATGTTAAACCTAGTACTAAAGAAGAATTTTTTAGACCAGTAAAATTAACGGGAGAAGTACCAACATTTATAAAAAATATGTTTGGATGGTAAAAAAATTCTTCTTTAGTACTAGGTTTAACATCTATTTGAAATCCTTTTACTCTCTTAGGACTGATGTCGTAA
>JAILRH010000150.1 GCA_024698345.1 Lachnospiraceae bacterium
GCAGTTTTTGTTTTATGTTTTTGTTTTATATTTATTCTTTATATTTTTGAAGATGTATTTTCAAATTATTGTCTGTTAATAGTAGGAGAAATTTGGTAAAATAATATGTATGAAAATGAAAAGTTACGGGGAGGGGAGTAAGCCCATTTGTGAGTAAGGAACAAAGTGTCCTTGCGATTGAAGAAGTGCGGATGGTTCCGTGTGACCACTATGCAAGAGGAGAGTGTGTATGAAAATGAAAGAAAAAAGTAAAAAGATGGCAGCAATATTGCTGTCGGTAACAATGGTGATTCCACAATTAGGACAGGGTGTATTTGCCGGAGAAAAAAAGAATGCAAACGAGTCGCCGGTAGCTACAACAACATCATCTGTGGAGGAGACAACAGTAGATGTCTCTGAGAAGATACCAGATTTTGTCGTGAAGGATTACTACAAGTACACCGGAAAGATTATGATTTACTTTACTGAGATTGAGGATTCGCAGGGATATAATTTATATCTTGATGATGATGAAACCCCAATCAAAGAAATATCAGGCTCAGGCGAGTATATTTCAAAAGAAGATTTGAATGATATTCCGGATGGAGATCATAGACTTCGAATTGTGAGAATTGACAAAAACGGTGTTGAGAATGAGTGGGAAGAGACTACTATCAGGAAGCAGGATTATGAGGAGATTTTTACGGAGATTCCACAGGTTTATATTTATACCGCAAACGAAATTACTGACGAGTATCACGAAGATAAGGATGTTATTATTTCTGTTGTTGATAAAAATGGTGGTGCATGTAAAGATATCATTGATGATGAATGTAACATCAAAATCAGAGGTAATTCCACAGCTTCAGCAAATAAAAAACCATGGAACATTAAGTTTAGCAGTAAGACCAATGTGCTAAACATGGGAAAAGGAAAAAAATGGTGTCTTCTTGCAAATGCATATGATAAGTCTCTCATGAGAAATAAGCTTGCTTATGATTTTGGAAGACAAACAGGATTGACTTACACCTCTGACAGCAGATATGTGGATGTGTACATTAATGGAAAGTACAACGGAAATTATCTTTTAACTGTTCCGGTAGAGGTTAAAAAAGAACGTATCAACATCGATGCTTATAATGCGGACAGCAATGATATATTATTGGAACTTGGAACAAGATATGAGACTGATGTAAATCATTTCAAGACAGGTACACTTGGTGTTACCTTTGATGTAAATGATCCTGAAAAAGAAGGAGATTTGGACAGTCAGTTAGTTCTAAAAAAGATAAATCGCGTCAAACAATATCTGACAGAGTTTGAAGATGTTCTTACGATTGGGTATTATCCTGAAATATGCAACTATATTGATGTCGATTCTTTTGTTGATATGTACATTGCATCTGAGTTTTTCAAAAATGCAGACTTTAATTTCAGTTCAACGAGATTCTATATAAAGAATAACAAGATATATGCAGGACCTTTGTGGGATTTTGATTTGTCTTGTGGAAATTATAACCCAAGAACTTATTCAAATATGTACGAAGACGGAGAGAGTTACAAAGGAATTTTCTGTAAACAGATGCCTTGGTATGAAAAACTTTTTGAATGTGAAGAGTTTGACCAATTAGTAAAGAAGAGATATGCAAAGAGACAGTTTATAATTCAGAATATGTACAAAGTTGGATCTGAATCAGAACTGAGCATAGATTATCTTGTTGCAAATTACGGAAAATCTTTTGAACGTGACAGTGCCAAAGTATCTGAGCGTGGTGCAGGTTGGAGCCTTCAGGGTGGCGGTGGTTATGTTGGAATCGGTTATACTACGACCGCAAAGTGGACCCAGTGGGAGCAGCCAATAGAATTTGTAAGAGATTGGATGAAAAACAGAAACGAATGGTTGTGTGAGCAGTGGGGAATTGATTTGCAGGAGGCATATTTGAAATCAGATCCCACAAATCAGGAGGAGACAACGACGCCTGTTGTTGTGGAGACAACAGCTGCGACTGCTGTAGAAACGACAGCCCAAGTTAATGTGGAGACAACAGCTGCGACTGCTGTAGAAACGACAGCCCAAGTTAATGTGGAAACAACAGCTGCGACTGCTGTAGAAACGACAGCTCAAGTCAATGTGGAGACAACAGCTGCGACTGTTGTAGAAACAACAACTAAGGCTGGTGTAGAAACCACAACTAAGGCTGGTGTGGAAACCACAACTAAGACTGGTGTGGAAACCACAACTGCATCTGATGCGAAAACAACAGCAGTTCCAAATATAAAAATTTCTTCAGCAAAGAAGGCCAAAGCAAAAATAAAGGTGAGACTTAAAAAATCAACTAAGGGAATTAATGGATATGAGTTGATTTTCTATTCTAAAAAAGTTCAGAAAAATAATAATATAATACTGAAAACTAAAGTTTCTCAAAACAAAAAGAGATTTGTTATTAAAAACAATAAATTTAAAAAGTTCAAAAAAATATATGTGAAAATAAGAGCATATAAGATTGTAAAAGGCAAAAAATATTACAGTGCAAAATGGTCTTCAATGAAAATGGTTAAGCAATAAAAAAATAAGCTTGAGAAATAAAAAATTATAAAATAATGAATAAAAGAATGGAGGCAAAATGAAACAGATACCAATCAGAAAAGTTGAAAAGAATACACCTGCAATTATTGCAGGATGCATGAGATTTGCAGACAAGTCAGTGGAGGAGGTAAATACTTTCATTCACGGTGTATTGGAACTCGGAATTGATTATTTTGATCATGCAGACATTTATGGAAACGGAAAGTGTGAAGAGTTATTTGGAAAGGCAATGAAGAATGATTCTTCAATAGACAGAGAAAAGATTTGTATTCAGTCAAAATGCGGAGTGCGCCTCGGCATAGATTTTGATTTGTCAAAAGAACATATCCTTAATTCAGTTGACGGAATATTAGACAGACTTCAGACAGAGTATCTTGACGTACTCTTACTGCACAGACCGGATGCATTGTTTGAGCCGGAGGAAATCGCAGAAGCTCTTGATAAGTTAGAGAGCAGCGGAAAGGTAAGAACATTTGGTGTTTCTAATTTCAAACCTATGCAGATAGAACTTCTCAAGAAATGTGTAAAGCAGGAACTGGTTATCAATCAGTTGCAATTCTCGCTTCCTGTTTCTAATATGATTGCAGGAAGTATGGAGATGAATATGGAGTCTCCGGGATCAATCGATCACGATGGAAATGTACTCGATTACTGCCGTCTCCACGATATGACTATTCAGGCCTGGTCACCTTTCCAGATGCCTGCATGGCAGGGCGTGTTCCTTGGAAATGACAGATATGCAGATCTCAACCGTGAGATAGATATTCTTTCTGAAAAGTACAATGTTACTCCTACGGCAATTGCGTCTGCATGGATTCTCAGACATCCTGCAAAGATGCAGATCGTTTCGGGCTCAACCAGTCTTGCTCGTATGAAAGAAATAGCAAGTGCGTGTGATATTGAACTTACAAGAGAAGAGTGGTACAAGTTGTATTTGTCAGCAGGACATTTGTTACCATAAGATATCAGATGCGTGATAAATACTGCTTCAAGCATGTATGTGCTTAGAATTCGCATAGAACTGCTAAAAAGATTGCAAAATGTTGTGTTAGTGATGAATACTGGCACAACATTTTTCTTATTTCATGGGAAAGTTCTTTGAACTTCCCCATGAAATTCCCCATGAAATAAAAATGCTCTGAAATGATATAACGGTGAATGCATAAAGAGTATGTATTCATTATAAAAAATGATAGAATAAAAAATATCGGATAAAAATTATTTTTGTGTAACATTTTGAAAAAAAGCCGGGTTTATATATATGAGACAGATAAAAATGTATCTCTGAACGGAGAAAGAGGTAAAATGATAGGGCTATATTTATCTTAGATTGAAGACGGATATGCCGGATAAGGAGAATGTTATGAAGAAAGTTATGGCGATTATATTAACTGTAGTAATAGCGACAGCATGTGTTGGAAACTATTTGTTTAGACAGTCTGTTGATGCAAAATCAAAACAAACAACGGAAATATCAAATACAGATATAGAGATGACTGTAGGTGAAGTGTTTAAATTAGAAGTTAAAGGGAAAAAAATAAGTAAGGTTATTTGGAAAAGTTCAGATAAAAAATTAGCTTCGGTGGATAAAAATGGTAGAGTTATTGCGAAGAAACAGGGAAATGTGGTGATAACTGCCAAGGTTAAGGTTGGCGGAAAGATTGCGAAGGAAAAGCACACTTGCGATATTATCATTAGCAGCAAAATGGAAAATGAAAAGGCGAGAAACGAAACCTTAAAAAGAACTGCAAGACTAATTGATGCGTTTGAGTCAGATAGCAACATACTTGTAAGTCCTATTTCTCTGAATATGGTACTTGGAATGGCAGCAAACAGTGGAGACAAAACAGTTCGCAAGCAGGTGGAGCAATATCTTGGTACTGATATAGATGCATACAATGAGTATATGTTTAGTCTGATTAAGTATTCAAAAAAACACAAAACATTTACGACGGCAAATTCTATATGGTATGACAAAGCATACAAGTTGAGAAAAAATTTCAAAAAAAATGTGACTCGTTATTACAGAGCCGGTGTACACAGAGAGCCAATGAATAGATCTACGATCAAAAAAATAAATAGGTGGGCAGAGAGAAAAACTGACGGGATGATTAAAAAGGCTATGGAGGATGATGGCTCTAAAAAGTTTGCAATTGTATTAAATGCATCATTTTTTGACGGTAAATGGACCAAGAAATTTAAGAAGGAAGATACAATGGAGGAGGACTTCACAAATGCAGACGGAACTCTTAAAACAGTCGATATGATGAATTCTAAGGAAGGAACATATTTTGAAAATGATTATGCAACAGCATTTGAAAAAACGTATGGCAAAAATAAAGAGTATTCTTTCATAGGAATTCTTCCAAAAAAAATCGGACAATTCACGTTGGAAGAAATGGATCTGCCATCACTTATGAAATCGATGGTTAAAACAGATGTTTTAATAAAAATGCCAAGAATGGACTATGAATGGGATTCGGATGATAAAACAGTAAATGAGAATAATTTGACTGAAGTATTGAATAATCTCAAAATGCCGGCTCTGTCAAAATGTAATATACTTAAAAATTTTCATGAAGATTATGAAACAGATTTTTTACAGAAGACGAAGATAAAAGTAGATGAAAATGGAACAAAGGCGGCTGCAGTGACAGTTATGTTTATGAAGGTTAATGGAGTGTTGCCGGATAATGAACCAAAGCGTGTTTACCTGGATAGACCATTTGCATTTTTTATTAGAGATAATGAGACGGGAGAAATTCTTTTTATAGGAAAATATATGGGTAATTAATAAAATTGAAAATCATTATTAAAAATGGTTCGTATAAAATTGAAAATCATTTTCATTTTCCTTGACAGATGATTAAACATCTGTTAGAATTTGAAAATGGTTTTCATTTTTGCGTTAAGGAGAGAATAGTAAATGAAATATAAAACTAAACATCAGGCGGAACTCATGAAATATATTGAGAATATTCCGGGAGTTCATTTTACTGTAAAGGATATAGTTGAGCATTTCCAAAAAGACGGAAAGAATGTTGGAACAACAACTGTGTACAGACAGTTGGATAAACTTGTGGATGAGGGCATTGTTAAAAAGTATGTTTTCGATGGTAACAGCCCGGCATGTTTTGAGTATGTGCCAAAGGAATTGCAGTGTGACGATGAGGCACATAATGTACAGTTCCATTGCAAATGCGAAAAGTGTGGAGTTATTATCCATTTGCACTGTGAGGATTTGTCTTTTATTGCTACACACCTGCTTGAACATCATAGTTTTATGTTGAATCCAATGCGAACTGTATTTTACGGATTGTGTGAAAACTGCAGATAAAATGGTAATTTTAATTATGGAGGAAAAACGATGAAGAAATTGATAAGTTTGACAATGTGTGCTGTAATAACAGCAGCTCTGTTGACAGGATGTGGAACAAAGAGTAATACTTCACTCGGAAAGAACAATGATAAATTAAAAATAGTTACAACAATCTTTCCTGAATATGACTGGGTTGAGAATATAATGGGAGATAAGGCAAAAAATGCAGAGGTAACAATGCTCCTTGATAATGGTGTGGATCTTCACAGTTATCAGCCAACTGCAAGTGATATGATGAAGATCGCTACATGCGATATGTTCATTTATGTGGGTGGTGAGTCAGATGCCTGGGTAGATGATGCACTAAAGGATATTGAGAATAAGGACATGGTAGTAATAAATCTTTTGGATGTACTTGGCGACAAGGTAAAAGAGGAAGAGGTCGTTGAGGGAATGCAGGAAGAATGTGAAACTGATGAAAATGAAGAGGCGCACGACCATGAAGATGAGGATGAAGTAGAATATGACGAGCATGTCTGGTTATCACTTAAGAATGCATCAGCACTGTGTGGTGAAATAACAGAACAGCTCTGTAAAATAGACGAAAAAAATGCAGAAACCTACAGAGCAAATTTTGCAGTCTATGATAATAAAATTAAAGAATTGGATAATAAATACACAGAGACAATCAAAGAATCAGAGAAACACACACTTTTGTTTGGTGACAGATTTCCATTCAGATATCTGACAGATGATTACGGACTTGATTATTATGCAGCTTTTGTTGGATGTTCTGCAGAAACAGAAGCAAGCTTTGAAACAATAGTATTTCTTGCTAAGAAAGTTGATGAGTTAAATCTGCCAGCCATCTTAACAATAGAAGGAAGCGATGGTAAAATAGCAGATACAATCAGAGCGAATACTGAAAAGGCAAAACCTGAGATGTTACAACTCAATTCTATTCAGTCGGTTACATCGAAGGATGTAAAAAATGGAGTGAATTATTTGAGCATTATGGAAGATAATCTTAAGGTTGTTGAAGAGGCATTGAAGTAATATTTTTCTTGTGAAAGTTAGAAATAAAGGATAGAAAGGTGCTGTTGCGTTTGC
>JAILRH010000004.1 GCA_024698345.1 Lachnospiraceae bacterium
GGTGACTATGAAAAATGAGAAGAAGATTATGATTATTTACAGTATTACTTTTTTGGTCGTTATTGCTATATTGGGTTTAAGTGTAATCAAAATAAATGTGTTCAATCACACAAATCATCACAAGAAGTTTGCAGATTCGACGCTTTTTACTGAAGATGTAAATAAAAAAGATGATGTATCTGTGAATGCAGTGGCAAGAAGCAGTACCTGGACAAAAGTTTTTGATTTTAATAATGAAGGGTTGACAGAGCACAATTATCAGGCGTACACATATGATTTTTCTATTTTGAATCAAACAAATGATGAGGTGTCTAAGTTTTCGTTTAGATTGACATTTGATCATGAAGCATTTATTTCATCAGCATGGAATGGAGCGTTAGAAATTCATCAGAATGTTGCAGGAAAAGAAATAAGCGATACAGTTCCTGATATGCGTGTGTTTGATGCGAGTGAATATTCTTTTGATACGGTTACGTTTGATGGAGAAACTCTAATTCGCATGAACCCCGGAGATTATATTAACTATATTCCAAGTTCGAGTAAGAATGCTATGGAAATGCCTATAGAACCAATGAAAGGCACAACACCCGGTATGATTATGTACATAGCCATCGGTGAGAGTATAGAAGGAAGTTCATTAGAGTTGGATTACACATTCCACCGATTATTGAATCGAGAACCTTTATTTTGGACTGCGTTGGTGAGCATGATGCTTTGGCTTATAGCACTGACCATACATTTGATTACTGCATCACAGATAAAAAAATACAATGAACGTCACAAACGTGATAACGAAATTATTAGAGAATCTATAGAGACATTTACCGGATTTATTGATGCAAAAGATGGTTACACAAACGGTCACTCTATGCGGGTTGCAGATTACACAAAGCTTATTGCAAAAGAATTGGGATATGAAGGTGAGGAACTTGAATGGATTTATTATGTTGCTCTTTTGCATGATTGTGGAAAAATTGGTGTTCCGGATAATATTTTGTGCAAACCGGGGCGACTTACTGATGAGGAATTTGAAGTAATAAAATCTCACACAGTACGCGGTGGTGAAATCCTTAGTCATTTTAAGAGTTTAAAGAATGTTGGCGATGGCGCAAGATATCATCACGAGAGGTATGATGGACGCGGATATCCTGAAGGAAGGGCTGGAGAAGATATTCCTTTCATAGCACGTATGATTTGTGTAGCGGATTCTTTTGATGCCATGAACTCGAATCGTGTCTACAGGAAAAAATTGACTAGAGAACATATACTAAGCGAAATTGAGACAAACAAGGGAAAGCAGTTTGATCCAAAAATTGCAGATGTAATGTTGAAGCTTATAGCAGAAGGCAAAATAAAAATCGAAGATGAATTAATCTAAATAACTAAATAATAATAAAATGAAGCGGCAGAGGATATCCTCTGCTGTTTCATTTAAACGGATTCTAAAAAAGTATCAAATATATTGTAATATGTTATCTAATAAAAGTTGGACTTGATTATTTTTTGAAAATGTGATTAGATTCAACTAACTGAAATGAAATGCTCATTATATGAATAAAGATAAAAGGAGGATAACATATGTGGATGAATATAATGATAGGAATGTTAATACCTTTTGTCGGAACAGTGTTAGGTTCCGCATGTGTATTTCTTTTGAAAAATAATTTGAATGACAAGATACAAAGAGCGCTCACAGGTTTTGCAGGCGGTGTCATGGTGGCAGCTTCTGTTTGGAGTTTGTTGATACCAGCCATGGAACAGTCAGAGGCAATGGGAAAATTAGCGTTTCTGCCGGCAGGAATAGGATTTTTACTTGGCGTGTTTTTCCTTTTGATACTGGATTCTTCAATTCCTCATTTACACATGAATGCTGAAAAAGCGGAGGGTCCCAGAGCAAAACTGAAAAAAACAACAATGATGGTGCTTGCAGTAACACTTCACAACATCCCGGAAGGAATGGCAGTAGGAGTATTGTTTGGAGGAGTGCTGTCAGGCAACGGTGCAGTAACACTTGGAGGTGCATTTGCACTTGCCATAGGAATCGCAATCCAAAATTTCCCTGAAGGTGCCATTATTTCCATGCCACTTCATGCAGAAGGAAAGAGCAAACTGAATGCTTTTTTGGGAGGAGTGCTGTCAGGTATAGTTGAGCCAATTGCAGCAGTGCTCACAATAATCGCAATGGGAATTGTAGTTCCAATCATGCCGGTTTTACTCAGCTTTGCAGCAGGAGCAATGATCTATGTAGTAGTTGAAGAACTTATACCCGAGATGTCTGCAGGAGAACATTCCAACATTGGAGTTATTATGTTCTCCGTAGGTTTTGTGATAATGATGGCACTTGATGTAGCTCTTGGTTAATAAAAAAGGATTATTGTATTTCATATGTAGTATTATTTCAAGTTATGCTAAAATTGTAATAAAGTATGCTAAAATTGTAATTAAGATTATGCTACAGATGAAAAATATAATGTTCTTGTACAGGGGGTGAAATTAGTGCTTTTCAAAAATAAAAAAGTGACGGAACGATTTACTTATGATGCAAATCAAAAAGAACCAATCATCAAAGCAAGTATCTGCAACGGTGAGCAGGTTGCCGGTTTTAGAGATATTCACACTGGAGTTTTTGAAGAAATCATGTGTATCAGAAATGATGGAGACTTGAGAGTTTTTAAGGAAAAGTATGGAATTACCGGCGAGATTAAAAAGGTGTATTAATAGGAGTTTGTGCGAGTGCTCATCAAACATTCCATGGATACGGTAGTTGAGACTCTTATTTATGCATTGGCTAGAGGACTTATTGTAGGCAAGGAAGAGATATGGGAAATGGTGATAACAATTGTTGCCATAGCATTGTTATTAGCCGCACGTAAATATCTGTTCATCGCGGTTGATTATAAGACAGTAAGTGAAGAAGATATCGAATGTAAAAAAAGAAGTTCAAAAAAATAAGTATTAGTCATATGAGATAGCAGGGCGCAAAATATATGGAAGTCTGTGAAAATATTCAATGGCTGGCGAGCAAATCTTGAACTGGGATATAAAATATGAAATGTGAGGAAAACGAGGAGTAATGACGGATTTTATAATACAGTTGATAGGATTATTAGGTCTTTCAGCATTTATAGCATCATATCAGACAAAGATAGTATCTATTGTTAGATTTGGCTGGGAGGAGCTTGGAAATAATAGTGAGATGTGACATGCCAGTAGATATTGAGATGGGAAAGTTTTTTGTTTAATATAAAAAAATGTTGACAGAATGAGTTAGTCGTGTTAAACTTCGATTGATTAGAAGAGACTAACTACAAAGACGGTATGGAAACTACCATTACTGGAAAGGTGGGATTATTGTATGAGCATAAATGAAGCGGTAATAGGAGAGGAATACTTAGTAAAAAAGATCAATTCAAATGATGAAGAGTTGAAAAGTTTTCTGTTTTCACTTGGATGTTACAGCGGAGAACCAATTACAGTAGTATCTCATATGCGAGGCGGTTGCGTGATATCAGTCAAAGATGCCAGATACAATATAGATAAGGACTTAGCAAAGGCAATTGCTATATAAAGACCATTAAAAATAACAAAAGCCATATTAATAAAAATGAATTAGAAAGTACTAATTCATTTTTTAAAACTGTCAGGTTAGACTTAACTAACCAGAATGAAACCTCCTGAGCTGTTCATGAATTAGAAAGTGAAACAGAATCAAGAAAAAGAATTGAAAAGTCATAAAATCAAGAGATGGGTGAAATACCTTTTGGGAAAGGAGCAATATGGAAAATATAATTATTTTATTAATATTAGTTGCTGTAGTAGGATGCGCAATCTACTATATTGTGAGAGAAAAAAAGAGAGGTCGCGCGTGCATTGGATGCCCATCATCAGGAACTTGCCCACGAAAACAATGTGGTTGCAAAAAGTGACGGTAATTGTAAGAATGGGCGCTAATTAAAAAAGCCAACAAAAGAATAACATATGTAATAGAAACTCCTTTGGAAATCCTCCTTAATGTGTATGCCATGTTAAGGAGGATTTTTGTTTTCAAAAATGGTATAATAAAAAACGTTGAATATGTAAAGCTATTGCCGAACTTTTTCGTGCAAATGGAGTTACTGTCCATATAATAGATATAGCCGATGGAGATTGGTTTGTTGGTGATGTTGGAAATAAGGAGACATTGGAACAGTTCGCTAAGTATGTTGCGGATACGTCGGGGCAGGTGGATTACCTGGTTAACAATGCACTGCCGCCGATGAAAGGTATAGATGAATGCAGTTATGAGGAGTTTCAGTATGCTTTGGCTGTTGGGGTGACGGCACCATTTTATCTTACAAAACTGCTTGCACCTATTTTTTCAGAGAGTGCATCAGTTATTAACATTTCCTCATCAAGGGACAGGATGAGTCAGCCACAGACTGAGAGTTACACAGCTGCAAAGGGCGGTATAGCATCCTTAACTCATGCAATGGCCATAAGTCTTGCAGGAAAAGCGAGAGTGAACAGCATATCGCCGGGATGGATAAATACTACAGAAGAGAGTTTTGATGGAGCGGATGCATTGCAACAGCCGGTTGGAAGAGTTGGAAAGCCGGAGGATATTGCTGAGTTGGCTTTTTTTTGGGGCTTAGATAGCGCTGGTAGTTACAGCTATGTTTATGGTGATGACCCAATCGTTGGAGATGATAATCTTATTGAGATTTGAACACATGAAAAAGAATATTCATATACCTTTACTAATTAAAATAGATGACAGTGAAACTAATGAGTATAAAGAGCCAAAAACAAGAGTATTCTTAAATGATTATGATTTAAATTATGAAAATCAATCAAAAAATAAACTGAATAAATATGAGCGATATGTACTGAAAAATGGTTTCCCGGATTATGATGCAGATGAGATTGTAAAAAAAATACAGATAAAAGATGTTCGCAGATCCAATGTATCTAAAATTTATAAGTTCAATCTTCAAAAAGGTAATTTTGTATTTGTAAGTGATAATACTGTAGAGGGCTGGATTGAGAATAAACTTTGTATGAATGAGAAAGACAGTTATCTTATGGTGTTTTCTACAACTTCCGAAAACACTATAAAATTAAATAATTTCGATTATTATTACGAAGGAAAACGTATTTCGGGAGATTCATATGTAGCATATGTGTATTTTGATGAAGAAGAACACAATTCAGTAACAGTATTTGATGAAAAAATGAAACAGGTATCAAAAATAGACGGTATTGCAGAGGGAGAGAAAATAACACAGGCCAAGTTTATAGGAAACTTTGGATATATGGTTACAGAAACGAATCCTTTGTTCACTATTGATTTTTCAGATAATACAAAACCTGTTGTTGGTGGTGCGCTTAAGATGCCCGGATATCTGTATGATTTATTACCTTTTGGTGATAATTTGTTTTTGGGTTTTGGGTCAAAAGACAATCAACTTAAACTTGATTTGTACAACATTAAGGATAATATAGCTAAAAAAAATACAAATAAGGTTTCTGGCTCAGAGTATTATTGCTATGAAACGGGAAATTCTGACGCTACTATGGTAGATGGTAAGAACGGGTATATAGGATTTTGTGCAGGAATAGTGGATGAAAAGTTAATTTATAATCTGTATCAGTACAATGATGGTAATTTCAAACAAATAAAAGAAATACCGATTGAAAATATAGATGCAGAAAAAATCAGGGCAAGAATTATTGGAGATTACCTATATGTAATTGTATTAGAAGATGGAATATACAGTGTTAATATCAATTTAACAGATAATGATGTAATGTATACTTCATTTTAAGTTGTGGATTCAGTGGTGTTGGGGGCCTATAAATAAAATATACCTTTCATATTCATTTTTAATATGATAAAACAAAAAGGTGAGTTTTAGCCTATAAAAGACTCATCTTTTTTCTTGTATAAGGAAAACCACGCAATAGTCATGTGGTTCTATAAGAGCTTTAGTGATATATTCAGATATAAAAAATCCTAATGTGTATAGTTGAATAAGACGATGGAGAAATACTTCCTTATTACGTTGACTATTCTAGTGATCAGTATTATGAACACTGGGTAGCAGGTGGAGAATATAATTACACAGTGTACTGTCTTGGCAAGGAAACAACTGTTCCTGTTAGAGTGGTTGAGAGTAATGTTGAGAGTATATCATTTGAAATGAATAATACATTATCAGAATATATGGATGGTGGAATTAACAACGGTATTTTTATGTATTACTCAGTTCCTTACATGGAAGGAAACAAATTAATAATTAATTATAAGGATAAAACATCAGAAGTATATACATATGGCATTGTGCCAAATACTACTTATTATGCTTTTGTGACAGAAGACGGAAAAGAGTTAACAGGAAATCCAACGTGGGATATAAAAGATAATGCTAAACCATGGAGTGTCGGAAGTGATAATGAGATGGTAATTAAATTTAGAGGCAAAGAGACAACAGTTCCTGTTACGATTAATACCAGAAAGAGAACTAAGATTGGAGAAATCAAGTTAGGAGAAGAAGTAGAAGTACCTGGAAAAGATGCATCAGAACTAAAATATTATACATTCACTCCAAATAAAGATGGGGTTTATACTTTTGAATCTCTCGGAGCTAAATATACCAGAGGACATTTATTTGATAAGGATTTCAAGCCTTTGGCATCAGGAACAGAAAAAACTTCTTCATTTGTTGATTTTACATTACAGTACAAAATGAAAGCAGGGGAAACATATATTCTATATGCATATGATTATTATTCCGGCAATGGTGTTAAGGTCACAGTGAAAGAAACCGCCTTAGATGAAAAGCCTGTGGATAATAATAAACAGACAGATGAACAGAAAAATGGAAATGATAACCAGAAGCAAAATGATATCAAGCCTTCTGATAGTGGTAATAATACATCAAATAATAGTGTAAATAATTCCGGTGCTGATTCTGCAAAAACTAGTGTAGAACAGCAGAAAGCAACATTTATTAAAAACTGTGGAAAGGCTTCAGTTAAAAGTGTAACAAAGAAAAGTAATTCAAAGAAGATCAAAATTACACTTAAGAAAAAACTGACAGTAGCTGAAGGATATGACATAAGAATATACTCAAAAAAATCAAATGCAAAGAAGAATAAAAAGGCTATTGTTTCAATTACAGTAAAAAACAAAAAATCGTTCACAGTATCAAACAGCAAATTGAAGAACAAAAAATCGCTGTATATTAGAATGCGTGGTTATAAGACAATTTCAGGCAAAAAGGTTTATAGCTCAAAATGGTCTGATATTAAAAAAATAACTGTTAAGTAATATAACAGTTAAAGTAGAATGAAGTCTGCACCAAAGGTTTCAGAGGTTACAATATTATCTCATATTTCATTTGAAATGGACATCATGGATGAGGCAAGAATGTTTAGTGCAAATGAGTTTGATGATTAGTTAAGAAAAAGTCAAATCTGACACTGAAAAGCGACAGGTTTGGCTTTTTTTGTGTTAGCGTGATTCTAATTTGATACTATTTTTTGAAAAAAGTGGTATATATTTTGTTATTAATCTGGATAAGCCATTGCCATATTCGCTGAAAAATCAATTGTAAATATGTAGAAGCAACCGCCTCCAAGGTTATTGTAAATAATATTGTCATTAGTGTCGATAATAGCCTTTTCAACTTTGTAACCAGCAGGGATTTCTGAAGTTCCTTTAAGATAAATAGTCTTTCCTGCTTTGAAGGTTACACCCATATCAGGAATGATTTCCCAGGTCTTATTATCAAAACTGTATTGTGTCAGATTAAATGGTAAACCGTCTTTATCCATTCCACCCAATTCGTCAAAATAAATTGTTTCGATACCTTTTTTTACTATTGTATCTGCATTGTTCTTTTTGCTTGACAATGAAAAGGTAATCTCATTGTCCTTAGTTGACAAATAATTTGCTTTGTAACTTCCACTATGATTAACAGCCATCAAAATTTTCTTATCACTCTTTTTAGAATAAGATGTCTTTTTACCAGCTGTGTAATATGCCTTTGCTTTGTAGTAGTAAGTCTTTCCGCTCTTGACATCCTTATCGTGATACTCACAGTATCCGTCCTTTGCCTTAAGTTTTGTAAGCTTTATATATTTCTTATCGCCTGCAGCTTTTCTGTAAATAATATATCCGCTTGGAGTAACACCTATTTCATTCGTTACTGTAATATGCAAGGCCATAGGACTGTTTGTGTAGAATTCGCCGGCGCCTATATTTGTAATATGAGGAGCGCCAAGTCCACTGCATAATAATACTATACTATCTTCATAAAAGCTTGTTCCCAATAATTTTTTGTCCTTTGAATAACTGTTAATATAATAAGCGTATTCAACACCTGATTTTGTCTTTTTATCAGTATATTCAACCGACTTTTTATATTTAAAATTCGCTGATTTAACAGTAGCTATTTTTTGATATTTTGATTTTTTAGGATAAAAATCACTCTTATTGGTGTTCTTTTTTACACGATAAACCTTGTAATATGATGCTCCATCCTGTTTCTTCCATTTTAACAAATTATAGCAAGAATTCTCCCTCTACAGGAGATGAATTGCAAAAAGATAAAAAAACAGAAAAAAGAACACTTGTTCGATAGCGGAAATAGTGGTATAATATAATCAGTCGAAAAGATGATAGGAGGCTGATTATATGGATAATAATGCACATTCAGTATATCTGCTTTATTACCATCTGATAATGGTGATAAAATACCGCAGAAAGGTTATTGATGATGATATATCAGAAAGCGCAAAAGAAATATTTGGATACATTGCGCCCAAATATGGAATAGTGATTGAAGAGTGGAATCATGATCTTGATTATGTTCATGTGATGTTCAGGGCACAGCCAAAAACTGAGATTTCCAAGTTCATCAATGCATATAAGAGTGCAAGCAGCCGACTCATCAAAAAAGAATATCCCCACGTGAAAGAAATGAGAGGAAGTAAAAGAAATAAAGCATACAAGTTTAGAATATACCCCGACAAAGAACAGGAAGTCCTGTTATCAAAAACTTTTGGATGTTGCAGATTTTTGTATAACATCATGCTGGCAGATAAAATAAGGGAATATGAGACCACAGGAAAGATGCTGAAAACACTGCCATTCCTTTCATTGCATAGTCAATCCCCAGCACTCTCATCTGCTCCACTAATATGAGATTTGCTTGGTTTTCGCATTTCTCATATTCATACAGCAGACTTGCATAATATTTCCCCGACGGTTCTCTGC
>JAILRH010000032.1 GCA_024698345.1 Lachnospiraceae bacterium
AATAAATGATAGGAAGAAAAGAAGAAATAAAGCATATAGAAACATTATATAATAATAATTCTTTTGAATATCTTGTTATGTATGGCAGAAGAAGAGTTGGAAAAACTACGATATTGCAGGAGTTTTCTAAAAATACAAATACTATTTTTTATCCTGCTCAGGCAAAGAATGACGCTCTGAATTTGGTAGATTTTTCAAAAATGATTCAGATACATTTTGACGGGATGTTTATATCTTCCTTCAATAGTTGGAAGGACGCTTTTGAATATATCGATAAAAAAGCAGATAAAAGAATCGCAATCATTATAGATGAATTTCCTTTTTTAGCCGATGAGAATCCTACTATAAAGTCTGTACTACAACATACAATTGATCATTTATGGAAAAATAATAATAATATTTTTTTGATTTTGTGCGGTTCCTCAGTTAGTTATATGGAAACAGATGTAATGGGGAATAAGAGTCCATTACATGATAGACAGACTTCAAGTCTTGAAATCCTTCCGTTTGATTACTTGGATAGTAGTATGTTTTTTGAGAGCTACACAAATGAACAGAAGCTTATAGCATACGGAATATTAGGGGGAATACCTCGGTATTTGGAAGCATTTGATGAAAGTCTTTCACTTGAAGATAATATTGCATCTAAAATAATTAAAAATGGTTCATACCTACATGAAGAGCCTATTAATCTTCTTAAGGCAGAACTTAGAGAAACAAATGTATACAACAGCATATTAAGTGCCATATCAAATGGTAAGAATAAAGTGTCTGAGATTTCTGACTTTATCCATGAAGATAGAAGCAAAGTGTCCAAATATCTTATTACATTACAGACAATGAGGTTAATAGAAAAGAAAGTTCCATGTGGTGAGAGTGACGACAGTAGAAAAGGTATTTACGTAATTACAGAAAATTTTTATAAATTTTGGTTTAGATATGAATTTACCAATAACGCCTATTACGAAATGCTGGGGGTAGAAAAAGCAACAAAAGAAATCATGGACGATATTTCTAATCTCATGGGCGATGCTTTTGAGCGAATATGTGTGGAATACCTTATTAGACGGGCTAAAGCAGGAAATCTTGATTTTATCCCATATAAGATGGGAAAATGGTGGGGAAATAATCCATATATAAAGGCCCAGGATGATGTTGATATTCTTCTTGTTGATAGAAGTGGGAAAAAGGCACTCTTTGTAGAATGCAAATTTACAAATAAAAAAATGCCCCATGCTGAATATGAGGATTTAAAAATGGCTATGCAAATATTTGGTGATATAGAAGATAAAAAGATGATGTTCATCAGTAAATCCGGATTTGAGGATTCAGTAATAAGACATGCACGAGAAGATGGTGCAATATTACTTGGGATAGATGATCTTTTTAGCTCGTGGCTCTAAATATGGCTCTAAAAAACTTAAAATCCATTATTATATTATGTTATACGGGCGATATGAGCGATATACACGACATAAAATCAGTGGAATATACCCCAGTCTACAAACCGTAAAAAAGATGAAGAAAGCAAAAGTTACAGTAGAATAAAGATAATTAGTGCTTCATAAGTTTAAATCTTCAGGCTCCTCCGGTATCCCAAATGGGTATCGGGGGAGTTTTTTGTTAGGGCAAGGCCCTGTTTATGAAGATGAGTTCTTCCTGTTGGAAGAACGAAACTTTGATTAAAAGATAACTAATGTGAAGTAAGATAAAGTGTGTTAGAATAAATTATAACTAAAATCTTTTTTTGCGGAGGAAACAAAATGTCAGATAATATTGAGAACTCCATTAATCGTATTATAAAAATGGAAATGATATTTGATGAGGCACAAGAGAAGATACAGCAATTGGAAAATGCGATTGAAGAATTTACAAGTATTCAATCTGAAATCCGGAAACTGGAAGAATACTATCAGAGCAAAGATTGGAAAGAAGACTTCAAGCTTGACGAGAGTGGAGAACTACCAAAGGACTTAAAGAGAGGTGTCCTATCGGAAGATGGAATATATAATCTTCTTGAGAAGAACAGCGACTTGGATAAACTAATAAAAGAAGAAATAGATTAATTTGGTGGAAGAATAATTGGAGAAAAGAAATAAAAAATACAATAAGGGGATTAATGAAAGGAATAAGAAATGAATAGACATTTATTTAAAAAACATATGGCATTGTTAATGTGCGTAGTTATGTTGGTCGCAGGTATAGCGGTAAAACCCAATAATGTTGTAAGGGCAGAAGGTAATACAACGATTTATTTTTTGAACACCAAGTCATGGTCTGATTTGTACGCATATGTTTACATGGAAGGAAACAATTATGTACTGGGAGGATGGCCGGGAACCAGACTTTCAACTGCAAATAATCAGGGAGATAACTGGTGGAAGGTGGATGTTCCGGTGGATGCTTCGGTGGCTGGATTTAATATAATCATATCTGCAAACGGATCACAGAGTAACAGAGTTGAGGCGTATATATCAAGTAATAGCTACACATATCTGACAGCAGAAAACTCTACCTTGTACTCTTCTTCCAAAGCTGCTGAAATAGGTGCAGGGATAAATGAAAATCCTACAAATAAGGAATACTACATTAACACATCGGGAGTAGGAGCAGACATGCCCTACACTACTTATCAGGCAGAAAAGGCTCAGACCAATGCATTGGAGCTTGCACCGGCAACTGATTATATGACGACAGTTCAGTCGGAGGCGAGTGGAAGAGCAGCGGTAAAATTAACAAATACAGGCGATTATGTTGAGTTTACACTTCAGGAAAGTGCAAACGCCATGGTTGTAAGATATTGTATGCCGGATAGTGCAGACGGAAATGGAAATACATCAACTCTCAGTTTATATGTTGACGGAAATCATAACAGGGATATGTGGTTAACTTCGGCATATGCCTGGGTATATGGAAATTATCCGTATTACAATACACCTAGTCAGGGAAGAGCACATCGATTTTTTGATGAGAGCAGACTGATGTTTGGACAGACCTACGGTAAAGGGACAAAAATCAGGCTTCAGAAAGATGGTGGCGATAATGCCGGATATTACATTATTGATTTTATTGAATGTGAATTGGTAGATAGTCCGAAAACAAAACCACAGAATGCACTTTCAATAACTGATTACGGTGCTGTGGCAAATGATAGTGGAGATGATTATAGTGCAATATCTTCATGCATTAATGATGCAAGAAACAGGGGCATGGAGGTGTGGATTCCTGAAGGAAGATTTATTAATAATACGACCAGAACAATTGATTCTAGAGGCGTGACAATAAGAGGAGCGGGAATGTGGTATTCTGAAATCTATGGATATGGAGCTGCATTTGGATTTTCAGGTTCTTCAAAGTTTTATGATTTTGCGGTGACAGGTGATAGAACAATAAGACGAGACAGTGAAGACCCGGCTGCATTTGGTGATGCCGGAAGGTCAAATAATATTGTGATAGAAAACATTTGGATGGAACACGTAAAGGTAGGAGTGTGGTCCGGAAATGTTGAGGGAATGGTGATTCGCGGATGTAGAATCAGAGATACATATGCCGACGGAATTAACCTCTGTTCATCAACAAATAACTCAAGAGTTGAGAATAACAATATCAGAAATACCGGAGATGATGGAATGGCAATTTGGCCATGGATGGGAAACTGCAGTGGAAATGTTATAACAAGAAATACGGTGCAGCTTCCAATGCTTGCAAACTGCTATGCTGTGTACGGTGGAGGAAATAACACCTTTACATACAACATTGCAGAGGACAGCGTAAACAACGGCTCCGGATTCTGCATTGGTTCTGATTATGATACTTCAAACGGATATACCGGCGAGACTATATTTAGCAATAATCTTTTAATAAGGTGCGGTTCTCTTCAGACAGATTACAATTATCCTGTGGGAGCAATCTGGGTATGGGAAACCAAATATCAGATTAACGGAACTTACACAATCAGCAATAACAGAATATATAACAGTTCATACGAAGGTATTTTGATAGACGGATACAGTGATATTTCAGGGCTTACAATAAGCGATAATAAAATAATAGGCTGCAGTGACGGAGTATATGTGCGAGGAAATTATTCGTTGAACTTGGCACTTAAGGATATCGGAGTTTGTGATTATCGCGGAAATCTTATGCTAAATGAGGCTTCAAATGCAAATGTAAGTTTGCAGGGGAAAGGAGTCTATGAATTAGATGGAAGCGAAATCGAGACAGAACCGGCAACCATGAACCCGGATACTGTTGAAATAAACGGTCTCCAGATTAGCACAAACGCAAATGGTCTCAGATGTTTGTACACAGCAAGAAATGAAATCGAAAATCAAACAGTAACTGAGGTTGGTATGGTATTTGCATTAGCTGATTATGTCAGGGACAGTGATGTGGTGCTTACAAATAATTCTGAAAATGTAAAAAGTTTTTCGGCAACACAACTTGGAAAGACAAGTTTTCATTTGGGCGATGATACATCGACAACCTATGCAATGACCATGAAATTTGCAGTGAAAAATGCAGCGGAATTTAATGAAAAGATGGCATTCAGAGCATACGCAAAGACCGCTGATGGTTCAGTATATTATAGCGATGTGATAAGGACATCTGTTTGCGAAGTTGCAGAAAGCCTTTACTATGGATTGCAAATGCCAACAGAAGAGGGGCATGAGTATTTGTATAATAATATTATTAGGGTTGCAAAACCTGATGCAGATGTTATGTACAGATAACAACTTGATTTATATATTTTTTAAACTATTATAGTTAAATGGATTAAACAAATGAAGGAAAGGTAAAAAAATGAACTATTTATACGTAGCCCTTGGAGGTGCATTAGGTGCAGTAGCAAGGTATGCAATCAGCTTAATACCAATAAAATCAGAATTTCCGATACTTACACTTATAACCAATATATTGGGAGCAATCTTGATTGGAGTTGTTGTAGGAGTGGCTTCAAAAAAAGGAACTACTTCCTCAAACAGTGTTTTGCTTTGGAAGACAGGAGTGTGCGGAGGATTCACTACCTTCTCAACATTTTCTCTGGAGGCACAGAAGTTATTTGAAAATGAATCCTATGCACTTGGTGGAAGCTATGTTGTGCTTAGTGTGGTGTGTTGTATCTTTGGAATTGTAGTTGGAGAAAAAATATCATCAATGGCATAAAACTATTTGTGAATTTACTTTGGATATGGTACATGATGTTCATGTAAATTCTTTGGATGATGATAACAGGAGATTTGTTCCTGATGAGGTTTTTGAAAATGAGGAAGAGGCAAAAGAGACAGTGGAATTTCTTATGTCTCAGTATGGCACTCCTGATGGACCTTTAGTTTATCCGGTTTTGACAAAGTTCTGAATTTTTAGAGTGCACGCCTTATGTAAATTTTAATGATGAGACAGTTAAGGTAAAAGCAGACGAACTAAAAGCATTAGATAAAGAAATCTTGGCTTTTGAAGTGAGACCGAAGTATGGGGAAGTTGATTATCATGATAACAACGAAAGACCAAGTGAGAAACTAATGGAAGTGTTAAAGACAAGTAATGATGCATTGGAGATGTATCTGCACAATTTACCGGAGGTGCAATTCCTTTTGTTATATGGTTAGTTCCCCACAAGTTTTTGTGGGGATTTTGTGTTGTGGGAGTATTACTTTTAACTGCATTTTTGATTTTGCTTATAAAGATGAAATACCATTTGACCCTGAAATGCAGTACCCGGTAATCAAAAGTTCAATTTGTACAGGAGAAAAAGTCGCGGGATTTAAGAATAAGACTGACGGAAAATTTACTGAAGTGATGGTGATAAAAAGCGAAGCAGATAAGAAGTTGTTTATGGAGACATATGGACTCGAAAAAGTAGATACAGAATATTGAATTTATTAATAGATTGATTGAAGAGGAAGTAATAATGATGACTGCGTTGCATCTTATATTAGTTCTAAAACAAAGATACTGTTATGATTAGAGAAAATAGAAAACCAACAGTAAGCAGGAAAAAATGATAAAAATAAAATTCATGTGTACAAATAGAGTACACATCGCCATGTTATCTTTTGTTCAGTGGTAGACAGAAAGGGGATAAAAATGAAAAAGTGGGTCAGAGAAAATCGAATACCTGTAATAATTGAGGTAATTATTTTAGTGTTTACTATTCTGCTTGTTACAATATCTTATTTTGATTATAAAAAAGATGTGATATCTATCCAGACTGAACAAAATGATGATTTATATCAAAAGCTAAACAGACTTAAAAATTCAAATTTAAACGTTAACAGAGCAATTTGTTTGCTGGAAGAAAGTGTTTATATGGAACCGTCCTATGATCCGGATTGTAGGCATACAGCGGAATTCTTTGGGGAAGATGTTCTATTTGGGAGTAAGTTGCACAAATATAATTTCCCATATGCAATTATCTATGAGTTATACGATGCAAACGGCAACCTTCTTTTTGATAACGGCAATGAGAATTTTATAGAATTTTCTTGGGAGAAAGTATCTAATCAGGAAGAAGATTGGGCGTTTGCAAAAAAAGAAGACGAATATCAGTATGATGATGCTGTGAATTATGATTTGAATGTCCAGTTTTCGCAGGAGCAAGTTAAAGAGATATACAATATTGAACTGAAAAATTCTAAGTATTTTTACGAAAACAGTGAAAAGAGTTTCAATACCTATGTCCCCAATATGGAAGACGGACCAATTACAGAATGCGTAAAATTCACAGGATACTACGAAGAGTATCAGAATAAAAAAATTTTTACCGTTGCAAGTGTTAGCGTGTGGGACAAAAAAGACAATAAAGAAGTTGAAATAATAAATGAAGTTATCCTCAATAAAGCAGAGGGAAAATTGATTGAAAAATACAATGTTAAATTTGCAAATAAGTATCGTGATGAAATAATAAAAAATAAAGCGGAAATGGGAAGAATCTCTTACTTTGGAGTGGAATACAGTGGAATAGCCAACCATAGGGAGAGTGATAAGAAATCTCTTGATATTGCAAAAAAATATTTTGAGACTGAATTAAATAATCTTGATATCAATAAATTGTCTGATGTGACAGACTCTTCCAGAAATCCCCGCGGTAACTCCTTCTATATTTACAATGAAACTTTTGCGGACAGCAAAGATAAGAAAAACACATTGATATCATATTGCGCTGTTAACTTGGGCGATAAAGAAGTAGGGGAGCAGAGTGTTGTTGGTATTAAGGCAGCTATGTGTGTAAATGTCCCATTATGTGTATTGAAGTGTACATTTTTTCCGGCGCAGACATTAATAACAATAATTCTTTTACAACTATTAGCGATGACATTGATTTTTATTGCATCAAAATATAACAAAAAAACAAGGGAAGTACAGGAAACAAAGAGTATGTTTTTAAATGCAATTGCTCATGAAATGAAAACACCTACAGCGGTAATTGTAAATGCTTCTGAATGTATTAAAGAAGGTATTCATCCTGAAAAGAGAGAGCGATATCAGGACATAGTGTATGATGAAGCCGGTCATATAGCAGAGTTAGTAAATCATATGCTTATGTACACAAGAATAACTGACTCAGATTACAAACCGATAAAAGAACATTTGATTCTAAATGATATAGTCAAAGAAATATGTGAAAGATTCAGTGTTTTGACAGAAAATAAAAAATTAAAGATAGAACTGGTTGAGTATGAAAAATTTAAACTTATGGGCGACAGAAAACTCCTTGAAATGGTTGTTGATAATTATATTTCAAATGCTGTCAAAAACTGCAAAGAACACGGCAGAATAATTATTACCATTGACGCAGCACATTTTAGAGTATTTAATGAAGGAGCACATATTCCTAGAGAGGATATTCACATAATTTGGGAGCCTCTGTACAAAGGGGATGATGCTAGAAGCAGGAATGACGGCTCATCGGGAATGGGACTTGCCATCAGTGCAGGAATATTAAAACTTCACGGCTTGAAATACGGAGTGGAAAATGTTGAAGGCGGAGTGGAGTTTTATATTAAGTAGAGCGAGTCTTGAATTAGTTTTACATTAAATAGAAAAGGAAAATGTTATGAAGAGAATTCTATTGGCAGAAGATAATGACAGTCTTAGGGAAGTAATTGCTGATTATCTGGGAGAAAAAGATTTTGAAGTTGTGCAGGCTGAAGATGGGATAATTGCATGGGAAATATTTCAACAGGAGAAATTTGATTTAGTACTTCTTGATGTGATGATGCCCGGAATGGATGGGTTTGAATTGTGCAAAAAAATAAAAGAAACAGAAAATGTGCCAATTCTTTTTCTGACGGCAAAAGTTCAGGAAGAAGATCAATTGACAGGATACAGGCTTGGGGCAGATGATTATATAGTTAAGCCGTTTTCTCTTCCTGTGTTATGTGCAAAGTGCCAGGTTGTTTTGGAGAGAAATCAAAGTATTGGCGATTGGAAAGAAATTAATAATATCAGATTAAACGAAGCCCAGAGAAGGGTGTTTGTAGGTGAAATGGAAATTACACTGCAACCGATGGATTTTGAATTGTTGCATTATTTTATGAATAATCAGGGGAGAATTCTTACCAGAGAACAGATACTCGTAAAACTTTGGGGGTATGATTATGAAGGCAGTGACAGAGCTGTTGACACCCATGTGAAAAAACTCAGAAAAGCTCTTGGCAATGAAGGAAAATTGATTAAGACAGTTATCAAAAAAGGTTATGTTTTCGAGAAATAGTGAATTATTAAAATATGTTGATGTGGGTATTAGTGAATTATTAAAAGTTATTGTTCTGGACGTTAGTGAAATATTGAAGGGATATTGAGATGAAATTTAGAAAGTGGTTTAAAGATAATAAAATATCAATAATTATTGAATTATCTGTTGTTGTAATAACGATTGCCTTTAGCGCAATTATTTATTTAAGAGAATTCGGTAAAATAGCAAACAGTCTTGAGGATAATATTACATCAGATCTTTATTTAAACTATAATAATAATGTACTTGGTGATGATTTGGGGATTGACGGTATTTCAAAAACAATAGACTATACAGTATACAGAGCACTTTATCGTGATCCGGAAGCAAGGACATGGCTTCACGATGTGTTATATTATAGCACAAAAGAACATCCCCGCAAATACTTGTATCCTTTTGCTGCTCGCTACCAGTTCTTTGATAAAAATCAAAGATTGATATATGACAACAAAGGTGAGTATGACATTCTTATTAATTGGAGTGAGTATGATAATTATGATGATGCAGTTGAGGCTGCTGGAAATGAGAATAGTAGTTGGGAAGGAACTACATATTCTTTGAAATCCGTATTTACACAGAAACAGATTGAATCAGTGATGGATAGAATTATTTGTGCGAATGAGGAAGAGATAACGCATGAAGTGGAAGTTCCAATTGTAAAAATAACAGGATATTATTATGAGGATTCATTTGTTATAGTGAGTGCGACATTTAGTTTTTGGGATAATAATAAAGAGTCGGATGTTTTGTATGTAATTACAAATGAAAAAAACAATGTCGGCGCAAAAGTCAATATGGTGGACAGATATAATGTAAAATATCTAAAAGAATATGAAAATGAGATTGAAAATAATGGTGCAGAAGTAGGAGAATTCGGAAATCCATTTGTTTCAATAGACGGTATAGCAAATCTTAATGAGAGTAACAGAAAGTCACGGACGATGGCTAAAAAGTATTTTGATTTAAAAGTGGATCATTTAATATTAGATGAACTAAAAGAAGAATATGTAGAATATATATGCGACTACGGACTTTCAGACGATTATTATAAGAACAGTGAGAATGTGGGATATATTATTGCTCAAAAGATAAAATGTGATAACCCAAAGGATCAGGATGTGGTATACGTAAAGGCGGTAGTATGTTGCAATATTCCAATGTATGTATTGTTGTGTACTTCATTCTTGATTAGATCATTGCTCTTTGGGACGATTCTTCAGCTGATGGCAATTATATTTATTATTTTTGGCAGCAGATACAAAAGAAAAATAGAAGAACTCAAGGAAACAAAGAGTATGTTTATTAATGCAATTGCCCATGAGATGAAGACTCCGACAGCAGTAATTATGAACAGCTCGGAGTGTATTAAGGAAGGTATTCATCCGGAAAAAAGAGAGCACTATCAGGAAATAGTTTATGATGAAGCAAATCATATTTCAGATTTGGTAGACCAAATGCTTACATACACACGAGTTACGGATTCGTACTATAAACCGGCAATGGATGAAGTTGTAATTAACGATATAGTAAGAGAAGTATGTAAAAGATTTAAAGTACTGAAGGCTGATAAGAAGATATCGTTAAAAGTCAATAATCATGCTCAGTTCGTTGTAAACGGTGACAGAAAACTTCTGGAGATGGTAGTTGATAACTATATTTCAAATGCAGTGAAATATTGTAAAGAAGACGGAAAAATAATAATCAATATTGATGTGACTTCTCTCAAAGTGTTTAATGAGGGAGATCATATAAAATCAGAAGACTTGAAAAAAATCTGGGAACCGTTGTATAAAGAAGATGAATCAAGAAAAAAAGATGACGGCTCATCGGGAATGGGACTTGCCATTAGTGCAGGAATAATGAAACTTCATCGTTTAAAATACGGAGTGGAAAATGTTGAAGGCGGAGTGGAGTTTTATTTCAAAAGTGTTTAAAATAAAAAAAGATAGGAGAATAATGAATTTGATGACTTCCTTCAATGCTTAGTGAGTAATAAATATAGAAGTTAATTCAGAACATAAGACTATTTGGAAACATTTAGTCTTTTTTTTATGGTACACTTAAAACATAACAGGAATCTGAGAGGAGGAATGTGTATGGCACAGATTTTAGTAAATAACCTTACTTTCGGATATGAGGGTAGTTTTGATTTAATATTTGACAATGTTTCTTTTAGCATAGACACAGATTGGAAACTTGGATTGATTGGAAGAAACGGAAAAGGAAAGAGTACTTTCTTAAATCTTTTGATGGGAAAATATAAGTATCAGGGGACAATTCAGACGAACACGGTATTTGATTATTTTCCATATATTATAAATGATGAGCAGATGAAGCAGAGTGCGGCAGAGTTTATTGAAGATTTAAAAACCGGATGCGAGAGCTGGCGAGTTATGTGTGAACTTAATCTTATGGGAGTGGATACAGAGATTTTGTACCGTCCCTTTGAGACTTTAAGTCACGGAGAGAGAACCAAAGTATTGCTCGCAGTGTTGTTTTCAGGAGAGAATGACTTCCTTTTGATTGATGAGCCGACAAATCATCTGGATGTGGAGTCCAGGGTTACAATCAGAGAATATCTTGCAAAGAAGAAAGGTTTTATCCTTGTATCCCACGACAGAGAATTGTTAGATGGTTGTATTGACCATGTTCTGGTACTGAACAGGCAGACCATCGAAGTACAAAACGGTAACTTTTCAAGCTGGTGGGAAAACAAAGAAAAGAAAGATTCCTTTGCCCGGGCTGAAAATAAGAAGCATCTTAAGGAAATTGAAAAATTAGGAAAAGCAGCGGCTACTACAGCTGAATGGGCGGCAAAGGGTGAGAGTAGAAAAATAGGTTACGATTCGATTAAAGAGCCTGACAGACCTGCAAATGCCAGAACTTATATCAGTTCAAAGACAAAGAAAATGCAGTCGAAAGTCAAACAGATTGAAAAGAGAATCAATCGTGAGATAGAGGAAAAAGAAGATCTCTTAGTGGATATTGAAGATGTGGTAGATTTGAAAATAATGCCACTGATTCATCACAAAGAGGTTCTTGTAAATGTCAGAGATTTTTCAGTGACCTATAAGGGCAGTGAGACACCTGTATTTGAAAATCTCACATTTCAGATAAAGCGTGGCGAGAGAGTATGCCTTAGGGGAGCAAACGGTTGTGGAAAATCAACAGTGATAAAAGCAATCCTAAAGACATTAAATGAAGATGCAGTTCAAACAGGAATGTTGGAAATTGCAAGCGGACTGGTTATCTCATACGTTAATCAGGATACTTCGGGACTTCACGGAACCATAAGAGAATATTGCAAAGAAAAGGGCATAGAGGAAAGTTTACTGTGTGCAATTCTTCGCCAGCTTGATTTTGACAGAGTACAGTTTGTTAAAAAGATGGAAGATTTCTCCGAGGGACAAAAGAAAAAAGTTCTTTTAGCAACAAGCTTAATTACACCGGCACATCTATATATCTGGGATGAACCATTCAATTATATTGATGTATTTTCAAGAATGCAGATAGAAAAATTGATAGAAACGTACGATTTTACGATGCTTTTCGTCGAACATGATTCAAGATTCTGTGATAAAATTGCAACAAGAACAGTTAATATGTAGTTGCTTTTAGTTATAGGAAGTCTCAGGTGTATTCCAAAGAAGAATGCCAAGACTTCCGTTAATAAGGAAAGTAGCACAAGGGGAATAATACGATAAGAGGAACATGGAAAATGCAGAAGAGTTATCTGAATGTTATAGATATTGAAACAGGTGAAGTTGAGGTTCTTCACACATATGAGCAAATAATAGAGGCACCAAATTGGAATAAAAACAATGATTGTCTTTATTTCAATTCAAAGGGACATATTTGCAAATATGATCCGATTACGGATACGGATGAAATGATTGATACCGGTATTTGTGATGAGTGCAATAATGATCATGTTCTGTCGCCGGATTGCAATATGATTGCAGTTAGTCACAATACAAATCATGATTGGTTGCAGTGTCAGATATATGTATGCCCTATTGATGGGGGAGAAGCAACACTTGTCACAAAAGAAAAACCAAGTTTTCTTCATGGCTGGTCTCCTGCTACAAATGAACTTTGCTATTGTGCCTTCAGAACAATAGATGGTGAGAGGCATGTAGATGTGTACAAGACGAGTGTTCTCAACTATCTTAGTGTGAATAATAATGGGAATGACAATGCTGATGCTGATAGAATTATTCAAGGAGATTTTGCAGAAGAAAGACTCACATCAGTTGGTTTTAATGACGGACCGGAATTTTCTCCTGATGGAAAACATATCTGGTATAACAGCACCATTACCGGAATGATGCAGATATGGCGCATGAATGAAGACGGAACAGATAAAGTTCAGATGACTGACAATGACAAACATAATTGGTTTGCTCATGTTTCGCCGGATGGAAAGAAAGTTGTATACCTTGCTTTCAATAAAGCGGATCAACTTCCGGAACAACACCTTCCAAATCTTCATGTTGAATTGTGGATTATGGATTATGACGGTTCAAATAAACGAAGACTTGTCAGTTTGTTTGGGGGGCAGGGAACCATAAATGTAAATTCATGGAATAAAGACAGCAGACGCCTGGCGTTTGTAAGTTATGATGAAATATAACTAAGAGTAGATGTTTGATAAGGCTGTTACGCCAGCAGATTATTTTTGTTAGCGTAGCAGCCTTTTTGTCATCTAAGATGAGCTAAGGATGTAGAAAGATAATAGCTAAGCAGAATGCCCTCGCCTTTGAAAAGGTGGGGTAAGTTTATGTTAGAAAGAGAATAAGGAGACTGTTATAAGAGATGGGGAAAAAATGTCTTAGTCAGAGTCTTGAATTGTTACATTTAAGAAACAAATTATTATAGATTAGAAAAATCAGCTTTGGTATAATTGAGAAAATGGGCGTAGTTTAATAAGAAAAGGAGATTTAACTATGGAAAAAAGAAAAATTAGCAAGTTGAATATTGAAACATCACTGTTAGGTTTTGGTTGCATGAGATTTCCTACAAAGTATGGAAAGATAGAAGAGGTTGAAGCAACAAAGATGCTTCAGTTGGCGTATGACAGTGGAGTGAATTATTTTGATACAGCATATGTTTATCACGATGGATTGAGTGAAGTATTTACAGGAAAGGTACTTGATACATTTCCGCGTGATTCATATTATCTCGCAACAAAACTTCCGGTGTGGGAAGTTCATAAGAAAGAAGATGTGGAGAGATTGTTGGATGAACAGCTTTCAAAATTGCATAAGGACTATATTGATTTCTATCTTCTTCATGCCCTGAATGGCAGCAGATGGGATGACATGGAAAAATACGAAGTATATGAAGCTTGTGAAGAGATGAGAAGGAAAGGAAAAATCAGATATATTGGTTTTTCATTCCATGATGATTACGAGGCTTTTGAAAAGATTATTAAAGCTAAGGAATGGGATTTTTGTCAGATTCAGCTCAATTATATGGATACCGACATCCAGGCAGGAATGAAGGGCTATAAGCTGGCTGAAAGCATGGGAATACCTATGGTCATTATGGAACCGATTAAAGGCGGTAATCTCGCAGTACTTCCGGAAGAAATTGAGAATATATTTAAGAGTAAGAGAGCGAATGATTCAGTTGCAAGCTGGGCGCTCAGATGGGTTGCATCCCTTCCAAATATTATGACGGTATTGAGTGGTATGTCTAATTTGGAACAGACAGAGGATAACCTTAATACATTTTCTAATTTTGAGCCAATGACAGAAGAAGAGAATGAAGTAGTTAAGAAGGCAGCAGAAACAATTTGCAGCAGAGTAGCTAACGGATGTACAGGATGCCGTTACTGCATGCCATGTCCTGCAGGAGTTGATATTCCAAAGAATTTCCATATCTGGAACCAGTATCATATGTATATGAATAAAGGTGGCCTTGGCTGGATGTGGTACAACGAAATTGAGGAAGCACAAAAAGCACATAACTGTATCAAGTGCGGAGCCTGTGAAGCGGTTTGCCCACAGAAACTGAGCATCAGGGATGACCTGGAAAAGATGGATAAAGAGATTGCCGAAGCACTCAAATAATAGCAACATCCGGACTTGAAATTACAGTGAATCTTACAACTCAGATTGGTTGACAAGGGCTATTTTATAGCGTTAAAATATAGTTAGTATTTTGGTTCGGAAAATCCATAGAATGCCGGATGTTTTTTGCGCCTCACAAGTTTATTATAAAACTAGTAAAAGAATGAGCGAAACATATCGGTGTAAGTGGTGCGTAATCATATAGTGAAAGGAGAAGACTATATATGGAAAAAAGAATTAAGAGAATAGTTGCCTTTATCATCGCCTTTGCATTGATGGTAACGGGAATTAATTTTTCGGGAATCGGTTCAAAGACTGTTGATGCGGATTCTCAGGGAGAGGTAACCATTACGGCTATTACGTACGAAGGCGTTACGGATAATACAGTATCTGGAGCTGATGTTGTATTATATTACAAAGAGAGTGCAAATGCTCAGGAAGTAGTTTGGAATAACTCACAGCTTCAGCCGACAGATGAGACAGGAAGTGTTTCATGGACCGGACCGAAAGGGTACTGGAGAGTTAAGGCTTCAAAAGAGAATTACGAAGATACTTATTCTGAGTGGTATGATGTGACGTCTGCTACAGATATCTATGTGAAGATGGAAAATGCAGATCTTGCTCAAATTACTTATGCTAAAGCTCATCAGACATATTTTGATGTTGAGTTTAGCCAGTATCTTGATCCGACTACTTTTTCGAATATCACAATCCGAACAATGACTAGCGGATATATTTTCTTTGATGCCATTTATGATGATACACAGACGGATCATAATGGAAATGTATATGCAAAGAAAATCAGATTTGAGTACACATACGGAAGACCTGAAGTGGGTTCATACATTACGCTGGTTATTAACTCAATGATTAAGGATTGCCTTGGAAGAATGGTTGAGCGTTATTCATGGGAAGAGAGAGTATTGATTGATGGAAATTCCAGTGACATAGAGATATCAGAAGGCGTTGAGATGCTGGGCTTTCAGGTAAGTGCTTATGTTGAAGGAATGAGAGCAAATTATCTTGTTGATAACGTGATAGATGGAAAGCAGGTTGTTGAGAGAGGTTTGGTATACGGACTTGCAACTTACTGTTCTCAGAAAGATGTTTATGTCGGATCACCGGATTGGTTTGTAAGAAGTTTTAGTGCAACATCAAAAGGAAATATTCCACTTTCTGATTTAGACAGACAGGAAATCGGAATATCTGAAAGTACAGATATGTATGCGATGACAATGCTCTTCACACAACATAAGAATGCTCTTGAATTTAATGATGATATGATAGTTAGGGCATATGCACTTCTTGAAGATGGAAATTACTATTATAGTAATGAAATTCAATATAATATTTATGATATTGCAAATTTGTTCTATGCAAATTCATACTCCTTTGATGAATATTCACACAACTACCTTTTCAACACAATCTTGAAAGTGGTTAAGCCGGATTATATTCCTATAGCATATGAGCCACTGGAATATTAATGAACTAATTAAATATTGTATTATTATATGAAAAAGGAGATGTGTTTGAGAAAAAAACTCAGAATAACATCTCCTTTTAGTTTGCACTACGTGGGCGCAAACTAACGTGTGAAAGAAGCTATGTGATAAAATGCTTTTATAATCAGTAGAGATTTGATACAATAAAAAATGTCAAATGGGAGCAGACTCCCAAAAGAGAGTTCGCAATGAATTTCTAACAGGACGAGAAGGAGAGAGTAATGGAAGAAAGAGTTAATAATGAAGTTGAAACAAATGTAAGTGAAGTATCAGGGGAGTCAATGGAAGATTTAGGACAGGCACTTGAAGATTCTTATGCATACATGGGAAACGGAGAATATGATACGGATACTTTGTTGGCGTGGGAGAAAATTAACGAGTACAAAAACACAGGAAGGATACTCAACGTTACTATTACAGGAGTAGTAAATAAAGGTGTTATAGCGTTAGTCGAGGGCGTGAGAGGTTTTATTCCTGTCAGCAGACTTGATACAGAACATGTTGAAGATACAAATAAGTGGCTTGGCAGAGAGATTCGTGTGAGAGTTATTGAAGCAAACATGGAGACAGACAAACTGGTTCTTTCTGCAAGAGAAATATTAAGAGAAGAATCAGCAGCTGCAAAGAAGGCTCAGCGCGACTTGGCTGTTTCAAAGATTAAGGAAGGAAGCGTTGTCGAAGGAACAGTTGAATCAATTATGCCATATGGAGCATTCATCAACCTTGGTGATAATGTATCAGGACTTGTTCATATTTCTCAAATTTCAAATGAACATATCAAGTTTCCTAGAGAGGCTTTGGAACCGGGACAGAAAGTGACAGCAAAAGTTATCAAAAATGAAGATGGTAAGATTAGCCTCAGCATAAAAGAACTTCTTGAGGAAAAACGCCTTGCGGAAGAGGAAGAAATCAAGAGTAATATTCCTGAATTGGAGAGCATTGGAACATCTTTGGCAAGTCTGCTAAGTGGAATAAAGTTAGATAACTTACAGGATTAATTATCTCATGACTGACGCGCATTTCGCAGCAAGAACGCCGAGGCGTTCTTGAATAAAAAAAGAATAATAAAAAAGATAAGGAGAGAGTATAAATACTCTATATATAAAATGAATAAACTCAAGATTACTTTTAATTCACCGGCAGTGCTGACATTTGCATTGTTAAGTTTTGTTGCTTTTTTATTAAATATGATGACAAATCAGGCGAGTAACAGGATGCTTTTTATGACATATCATTCGTCGCTTACTGATCCACTCACCTATGTAAGAATGTTTACCCATGTACTTGGACATGCAAACTGGAGTCATTTCATTGGAAATATGTCCTTTATATTACTTTTGGGACCTATATTAGAAGAAAAATATGGATACGGAAGAATAGTTGAGGTTATTCTGATAACTGCATTTATAACAGGAGTAGTTCACTACATTTTCTTTAGAAATACTTCATTGCTTGGTGCAAGTGGCGTAGTATTTGCATTTATTCTCCTTACATCCTTTACAAGCTTCAAAAAAGGCGAGATACCTATTACTTTCATTTTGATTGCTGTAATATATCTTGGACAGCAGGTATCGGAAGCGTTTTTTGTGACGGATAATATTTCGAATCTCTCGCATATAATTGGAGGAGTTGTGGGAGCATTTGTCGGCTATACGTTGAATCAAAAATAGATTGAGGCAGGAAGTCGGAATGATTCCTGAAATTTGGAGGTAATATGGCGGCAGCAAAAAAACAAAAGATTTTGTATTTGATGAAAATGCTTTTGGAAGAAACAGATGATAATCACACTCTTTCAATGAAAGATATTATTAGTAAACTTGATGAAGAGGGAATTGTTTCAGAACGAAAAGCCATTTATAATGATATCGCCCTTTTAAAAGATTTTGGATTTGATATTGTAATGAGTGGTGAAGGAAGATCGAGAGGGTACAGTATAGTATCAAGAGAGTTTGACTTGCCTGAATTAAAACTTTTGGTTGATTCTGTACAATGTTCAAAATTTATTACTGCAAAAAAATCAAACGAACTTATCAAGAAAATAGAGAGTCTTGGAAGTAATCATCAGGCAAAAAAGTTGCATCGTCAGGTATATGTTGCCAACAGAAATAAGACCAACAACGAGAATATTTATTATAATGTTGATACTATTCATGAGGCGATAGCAAGTAATGTAAAAATCAAATTTAAATATTGTAATTACAATCTGAAAAAACAGCTTGTGGCAAAAAAAGACGGTGAATTGTATATTGTCAGTCCATTGGCTTTGTCCTGGGATGATGAGAATTACTATCTTGTTGCTTATGACAGTGAGGCGGGAAAACAGAAACATTACAGAGTTGATAAGATAAAAGGGATTCAGTTGACTGATGAGCGCAGGGAAGGAACAGAACTTCTCAAGAATTTTGATGTTGCAGTGTATGCTAAAAAGAGATTTGGAATGTTTGACGGAAAGGAAGAAAAGGTCAAACTTCTTTGTGAGAACAGTTTTATTGGTGTAATCATTGATAGATTTGGTAAGGGTGTTATGCCGGTTGAAGTAGACGATAATCATTTTTCGGTTGTTGTCGATGTTGCAGTAAGCAGTCAGTTTCTGGGATGGATTTTTGGTCTGGGAGATGGTGTCAGAGTTGTTGAACCTTCAAATGTGTTAGAACTCATTCAGGAGGAATTACAAAAACTAAATGAAAGATATAAGATGAGTTGAAAGAGCCGGAATAATAATGATTACAGTATATATATGTGATAAGAAGAAAATCAATAAAGTTTTTTTACAGGAGAACAGTCTTTCAGATTTTTGCAGGCAATTCAATGAATATCGAACAGAGAAAATAAACAAAAACTATGACAGGAATCTTGCAATAGCAACAGCAATTGTTGAAAAGAGAGCCTTGGCTGATTTTTGTGATTATGACAATATAAACATTGTTACACAAGAAAATGGAAAGCCGATAGTTGAAACTGATAGACCTGTGCGTGTTTATTATAATGTGTCTCATTCCGGTGATTATGCGATAGCAGTTGCCATGGCAGAAGAGGTTGGAATTGATGTTCAGTGCATCTCAAAAATGAATGAGGGCGTTATGAGAAAGATATTTTCAAATGAGGAAATTGACAGAGTCAATTCAGCCGTTGATAAAAATCTTGAATTTACCAGAATTTGGGCCAAAAAAGAAAGCTATCTCAAGTATACAGGTGACGGTATTTTCAAGGGGATGAAAGAACAGAAGTATAAAGATTGTCATTTCAGTGAATATGTTTTTGACCGATATGTTATTTCGGTATGTACGAGGAACCCTCAGGGAAAGATAAGATTGCTTTTTTGCCCGTTATATAGAATTCCGCATTAAGGAGTGGTGAGAATATAAAAAAAGAATGTCGGAAACGGCATTCTTTTTTTATAATATATTTCATCGAGTTTGCAGAACGAATATATTACAGTAGAGTATCACCAATATCATATAGTAACTCGTTAAGCTTACTGATTGGTTTCATGTAAGTTATTCCATGAATAAGAATCTCATCACGCTTATTGTCTTCACTTAAACATTTGTAACCTGCTAGTTCAATGGCTTTCTGTGTTTCGTCCAATGTGAATCCTGCAGCGAGACATATACGCATAAGAGCGTTGAAAGTTGGATGAATCATATCTGTAATAATCTGAAAGCCTAAAACCTCGTCAATACCGGCTTTCTCCATTACTTCACTTTTTGTGTATCCGATGTCGTCGATTACATCGCAAAGATATGAGCCTAATTCATCTGTTGGAATGAATGGTTTAGCGGCTTCATAAACATTTTCCAATGTGATTTCATCGCCGATAGCTTGTTTTACCCTCGCAGCAGGGGTATCTCTGTGAAGGATTTCAAGCCCTTCACTTAATGAATTGATAGTCATAGTTATTCCTCCCTTATATCTACATTAACTATAATTTTTAATCTGATTTGTTACGTTCCCAACGTCCGGATGAACCACACGGAAGAGCAAGCCCGTTCTTTGATACGGGAAGTCCTAATTCATCAGCGATAACACTTCCTCCGAATTTTGATACAATTACAGTAGAAATCATATAAGACAAAACAGAAGGTGCAAATCCTGTTGTGTAAGAGTTGATAAGGAAAAATAATGCGTCGTCAGATAATATCTGAGAACATAACTGTACGAAATCATAAAAACACTCTTCTATTTTCCAAATCTCTCCACCGGGGCCTCTTCCATAGGAAGGCGGATCCATGATAATTCCATCATATTTATTTCCACGTCGGATTTCTCTTTTTACAAATTTAATGCAATCATCTACCAGCCATCTGATAGGAGCATCGCCAAGTCCTGATGAGATAGCATTTTCTTTTGCCCAAGTAACCATACCTTTTGATGCGTCGACATGAGTTACATGTGCACCTGCAGCAGCTGCTGCAAGAGTAGCACCACCTGTATAAGCAAAAAGATTAAGGACCTTGATTGGTCGGTCTGCCTCATTTTTTGCCTTCTTTATAATAGAAGAAAACCAATCCCAATTAGCTGCCTGCTCAGGGAAAAGACCTGTGTGTTTAAAACTGAAAGGCTTTAAATTGAATGTTAAAGACTTATAACTGATGGTCCATTGTTCAGGCAAATCAATAAATTCCCATTGACCGCCGCCTTTTTTGCTTCTGTGGTAGTGAGCATTTATGTTGTTCCACTTTTTATCTTTTGGTGTATTCCAAATAACCTGAGGATCAGGTCTGACTAGAATGAAATTACCCCAACGTTCTAATTTTTCTCCACCGGAAGTATCAATCACTTCATAATCCTTCCAATTGTCTGCCAGCCACATAATAACCTCCAAAGTGAAATATTAAAAATAATACAATATCATAACGGCATATATCTAAGGGTTAAATGCCGTAAAACCATTGAATAATAAGTGTGTAATGTGTTACTTCTTATTATAATATATGTATTGCTATATTAAATCTTAC
>JAILRH010000154.1 GCA_024698345.1 Lachnospiraceae bacterium
CATCAAATCCAATACCGTATCAATAAAATAATTGGAACACTAATTATCATAAAAAAACAAATTGTATAATTAAAAACACAGGTGTATTTCTTAATTTGTTCATTAACTACCTGAGGTAATTTTTTTTGACCATTAAAAGCAAAAAGTAATATTGCAAAGCAATACAAAGGTATAAAATATCTTCCTTGAACACCAGAAATTACATCAGTTCCAACTCCCAAAACTATTGGCGTCCAAGTTAAGTAAATGTACCCATATGTCGCTAGAAGTACAAAAATCAAAATTATAATATTTGCAGCCTTTAATTTCCAAGTAGCCCCCTCAATTTCAGATATTTCTGTAAAGCTGATAATAAACAAGCATAATAAACAAAGAACAATAAATGGGACTGGATAATTGGTATCTAACGCCCCTAAATTTCCAAAGAAACTTGTAATATAAAAACTATGGAATTCTTTAAAAGAATTAATTATGTATTGAGGAAATTCAAATATATGATTTAAAAAGTATATCTTCTGTGCATCAAAAATGGATTCTCCACCTTGAGAAGCGCTACTTAATAAACTATTTATTAAAGATGGAATTCCAAATCCTAGAATTCCTGCAAGCATTACAATTACAATAGAAATTATATAATTTCTCTTCGCTCCAAATTTACATTGTGGTATAAAAAAGCATAATAAAAAGAATGGTGCATATACTGGCTTTATAGCAGTTAAAAATAGTGCACAAAAACCAATGATAACCATATCTATTTTTTTTACTTTTTTTTCTTCAACAAAAATTAAACTTAACACTTCTGCTAAAAGCAAAAAAGTTACAGAAATAACTATTGCATCATATGACAAGGAGGCACTTAAAAATAATGTCATAGGCATTGACACAAGAAATATCATGGTTTTTTTTAAAAAGGGTGTTATTTTAATGGCTAAAGTTGAAATACAGAAAAAGGCCAAAAAATTCAAAAAGCGTCCAGCAAGTAAAAGGTTATATGCTGTATCTAAATTCTGATCGATCAAGTTCCCCATCAATCTCCATAATTTCATTCCTATAGCAGGAAAAAAGAAACTCCAAGGATTATTTACTCCCCATAGTTCCCCAACTAGAAATTCGCTTTCTCTTGCAGGTTCACCAACCCTTTGCCAAGACAATGGATACACTTCAGAAAAACTTATTTTTTCATCTAACTTTCCTTGAAATTTTCCTTTAAACGTTTTATGAAAATATAAAATATAGGCTGGATAATATTTTCCCCACTCTCCAGTCTCTGGATTTTTTTCTATATAAAAATCACCCTTGCTACAGGCATATGCATTTAAAAAATGCCGATCTTCATCGGGGGCGGATAGCGGAGGAGTTAAAAAGATTATCATCGTCCCACAAATAAATAATAAAATCAAAAGTGTATTCAAAACTTTTTTTTCATCCATAACACCCTCCGAATATAAATATTACTTATTTTTTATTTTTTTATATACTTTCCATACTCTAGAAGAATATATTTCATTTAATTCCGTTGTGACTTTAAATAAACTTTGTCTGCTATCTTCTAGTTCTTGTTTCTTCCAGCCAAGTTCAGTCCTAGCATCCTCTAGTTCTTGCTTCTTCCAGCCAAGTTCAGTCATAGCATCCTCTAGTTCTTGCTTCTTCCAGCCAAGCTCAGTCCTAGCATCCTCCAGTTCTTGCTTCTTCCAGCCAAGCTCAGTCCTAGTATCATTTAACTCTCTTTTCTGATCATTAATGACTGCATTAGCATAATCTAATTGATTGCAAAGCTCTTTTATCTGTTTTTCATTTTCTAATAACTGATATTCTCGAAACGCATCTAACTGAATATGATCAATTAATTCTGTTTCAATTTTGAATAATTGATCCGTATGTATTCCAGGATTTAACCAGTATGGACTTCTCCATGGCTTAAGCTCTGATTCTGCATATTTAATTCCAAGTTTCCAACAACAGTAATTAAAGCTCAACTGATCTCGAAAACTATATTTCTGTAATTGCTTCCACCATAACTCCATCAATTCTATAACCCTTGGTGATGCGTGTTTCCGAACCAATACATTAGATACAACTAGGCCTGAATTCTCTGGATATCCTTCTTTACGATATTGGGCTACCTGTCGTAAAATCACCTCTGGATTATCTTTTTTTAGATTAATACACTCTTGAGCTTCTTCATATATAGATATGCGATTAGGATGCTTTAAACATAATATTTCTTCATCTTCTAATTCCGCTTCCATATATTTTCTAAAATCACCGATAATTCGTACATTTCCATCGATATATATACTCCATGTATATTCTGGCAAAATTCGATGAGTTAGTATCTTTAATTGACGTTGAGTACGAACCATACTTTCTTCTGGCTCAACTACACGTATATCCCATACCTTTGACGTGAGTTTCGGATTATCTGTAAAACAAATATAATCACAATTATCCATGATATACTCAGGTTCTTTTAAATAATCATATCCCCCAGTAATAACGGTATATACAACTAAGCGTTCTTTACTAAAATCCACAATTACAATCTTCTTTCTCTATTGTTCATATAAAGCTAAGATTTCTGGAATAAGTTTTTCCCAATCCCGACTTTCTGCAACTTTACGTCCGTTATGCGCTAATTTATCTTGCAATTTTTTATCATTCACCAACCGTTCAATCTGTGCAATAGCGGCTTGAATATCTCCTTGAGGATAAAATAAGCAATTTTCTTCATCTACTAAATATTCAACATTTCCCGCATTAGGAACAACAACACATAAACCACCGGTAGCCATCATTTCAATTGGTGGGTATGAAAAGCTTTCTAAAATACTTGTCTTTAATAAAATATCACATTCTGAATATACCTTTGCCACTTCTTCATTTGGTACACGATGCAAAAATTTATCAACATGATACCAAGACTTTGGTTTTCCTTGATATGACATAAACCAGATCTCATACTTACTCTTATCAAGTTTTTCTACGATTTTAAAACTCTCATCAACATTTTTATAATAATCGTCACTGTTTCCTTCAATTAATATTCTTACTTTTTTTCCTTGTTCAAAACTTCGTTTTGTAAATGGAAAACGTTCAATTTGAATTCCATTACGCGCATATTGTGCATCAATTTGATAGTCTTCATTTAACCAATCAACACACCACTTGGAAATAGTAATATATTTCATATCTACAGGCATACAATATGACTGATTTGCTTGAAAACGATAAAAATTACCTTTAGTATAAAAATTTGTTTCTTGATTCTGAACAAGATAATATTTTTCTTTAATTATCGCAGCATGATTAATTAAAAAAGCAACGGTAGTCCATAAGGTTGCAACTGCCTTGTCGATATGTCCATGAATCTGACATTTTCTAGTAGAAATAACATACAAACAATGTCCCTCATAGTTTATCGTATCTTCAGGTGAATCATCACTAAAAATTAATACATCATATCCTTTATCTTGCAACATAATACAATGCTTAAGTGCAACTAAAACACCGCCACTTATGTTCGTTGATGGTAAAATAAAGCATACATTTGGAGTCATTTTAGATTTAATATAGTCTGCAAAAGGTTTGCCACTAAACAAAGTACAACAACTCTTTTGAACTTTTTGATAGGCGTTTTCTCCTATTCGCACACGTTCCTGAGGATTTTGAATTAAATAATTTAAAGCATCTACCCACTCATCTACTGTAGTACATAATAAACCGGTTTTATTATGTTCAATCATTTTACTAAAAGCACCTAAATCACTTGCAACAGTAGGAACTTTAACAAAAGAAGCTTCCGTCCATTTATTTTCAGACTTTGCCTCATTAAAAATTGAATCTACCAACGGAGCAATATTAATATCAACATCCGATATTAATTCTGGGAGTTTCTGCCAATCGACAAAAGGCATCGATTCAATCCGATTTTTATATGGTTCTAATTCTTGGGGAACATTCAATTCTCCGAAGAAGTTCAAAATTACATTTGAATTTTCTTCCATAACCTTTGCTAATGCTGGAAGAATCATATTAATATCCTCATTATGAGTAATGCTTCCACTAAAATAGCCAATATGAATTTTATTTTCTAATTTTCTTTTTTGTGCTTTCTCTTTTGCCCGTACAAACAGTTGCTTTTCTTCCGCTGTCTTTGCTTTATCCATTGATAACTCTGGAATAATATCTCTAGCATAAACCGCAGCATCTGACAATTCAGCCATTCGCTCAGAAGCCACATTTCTATTTATATATACTTCAGGAACATATTGCTTTAATTCCTCAGCAAGGCGCTCCGTTGTGGTTATCGCTCCATCACACAATGATAACGTCTTTCCCATTCTAATAACACCATCATCATAAAGAGCCTTATCTTGCTGGTTCATATGAGCTACAAACTCAATTGTATCAGTGTATTTTCTATCAATAACTAAATCGTCAACATCAAAAAGTACCGTTTTATTTTGTTCCTTGGCACGACGAATAAATTCTCCCACAGTATCTGTGTAAGGACAACGGTAAAAAATGAACATTCTATAGTGCTTAATTAATTCCAAGTCTAGTTGCTCATAAAACACTTCACTTGACGCAATTCCATTAGCTAACAGCTGCTCTCTCTGATGTGCAACACGATATCGCCAAGGATGTGGTAAAGTACAACCATTGATAAACAAAACATCCATATAAAATCGAGTTGGTGCATCTAAACTTGGGTGATGAAAAACATGTTCTCCAAACCATTCATGGGTTTTCTTAGTAAATGCCCCAATACCGTCGTTCTTCAAAATTCGAATACTTGTCTCTGTTAATCCCTTCGCTTTAGAAATTACATTCATACCAATTCCCCTTACTGTTCGTTTAAGTATTTTTTAGTAGCTGCCATAGCAACCGTTTTGTCCATTTCTTTTAATAATCGATATAACTTTTCTTCTTCTGATTCAAGATTTTTTCTTTGTTCTTCTAATAAATATTCTTTATGATTCTTCGCCCATTGCATAATCTCTTCATCATTTTTAGGTAATTTTTGTGTTCTTAAGAATTCTTCATAGGCATCACAGACCATATCCTTTTGATCCGTAAAAATAACTTGATTACCATGATCCAACCATAAGATTTTATTACACATACTCCTTACCTGCGCAATTGAATGAGAAACTAAAATTCCAGTAACTCCACTAGCAAGTATCTCTTTCATCTTATCGCCACTCTTCTTTTGAAAAGCGCCATCGCCAACGCTTAATACTTCATCCAAAATTAATATGTCAGGATTAACTAAACAAGCAATAGCAAAGGCAAGACGACTCTGCATACCACTGGACAATTGTTTAAAAGGACGATCTTGGAATTCTTTTAATTCGGAAAAATCAATAATTTCAGCATATTTACTGTCCATAAATTCACGAGTATACCCGAGCATTGCTCCACGAAGATATGTATTTTCTTTAACGGTTAAATCCATATCAAATCCACTGGCCAATTCAAGTAAAGCTGCAATGGTACCATATATTTCCATATGTCCCTCTGTAGGAACCATAATGCCCGATACAGCCTTTAACAAAGTGGATTTTCCCGCTCCATTGGCACCTATAATTCCTAGCATGTCCCCAGATTCTAACTCAAAAGTTACATGTCGATCCGCCCAAAACTCATTAACATGATAATTATGTTTTAAGCGTCTCATAACATATTCTTTTAACCCAATATCCTTAAAATCACCAGTTATATATCGAATTGAAACACCATCCGCTTTAATAATAGCCATAACAAACAGCCCCTTTAAATATAATATAAAAATTTATGATTATTTTTCTTATAAATCATTCCGCCAATAAATACAGCTAAGAAAGCGTAAAACGCACATAGCAAGTGAAATTGGAACGTTGGAAGATAGCCTTCTAATACAACAATTCGAAAGTATTTAATATAGCAATATACTGGATTTAAAAGGAATAACTGTTGCATCGAAGTGGTAAAATCTTCTACTCGATAAAATACTGCTGACAAGTACATTAATAATTGCGTGAAAACCCCCCATAAATACTGAATATCTCTAAAAAATAAAAATGCAGCTGACAATATCAATCCAACTCCAATATTAAAAATCACTAAGCATACTATAGGATATACCAAAAAAATAAACTTCCATGTAAATGTTACTTGATCAACAATACAAAACA
>JAILRH010000046.1 GCA_024698345.1 Lachnospiraceae bacterium
TTGCATGCTATGTGTGTGAAAACGTGCGACAGTTTGTTGTATATCAGATGTATATCAGATGTGAGATGAATCAGCTGAAAATTATGACAGCAGTTGAAATAAATTTGCAAAAGAAGATATAAGGTTTTGAATTATATAGGAGTAATTTCAAATGAAGATTGGAAAAGTATCAGAATTAATGCTGACAAGAAGTGTTCTTAAAAATATAACTTCAAAGAACGGCAAAGTACAGGAAAAGCCAAATGCGGGAAGTGACTGTGGCGTTACGGTTATCGCCGGAACTAATGTTGGAATGGCAACTTCAGGTATTGTGGATTATTCAGAAGATGACGTAGAGTTTTATACGTTTTATCGTGCATACAATTCCATGATGGCGGCAGGATATCGTCCGGTTTCGATGATGATAAATCTCATACTGCCTGTTGATGGAAAAGAGAAAAACATTAAAGAAATTGAAAAAAGATATGATGAGTTATGCAGGAAACATAATATGCAGATATGCGGAGGGCATACACAATTTTCAAAAAACGTTAACAAAATTATTACATCGGTTACAATTATGGGAGAGCAATTTACCCGGTTTGATGATATAATAAAAAAAGACTCGCAATTATCCCTTGTAATGACAAAAGCCATGGGGATTGAGGGGACTGCCATAGTCTCAAAGGACAGGGAAGATATTCTCAGAAAGAGATTTAACGGAAGGTTCTGTGATCAGTGCCTTGATTTCAAAAAGTACATTTCAATAGAAAAGGAAGCGATGGTTGCTGCCGAGTTTGGAGCAGTCAGAATGCATGACGTATCAGGCGGTGGAGTGTTTGCTGCTATCTGGGAACTGGCGGGAGCACTTGGAAAAGGTGTAGAGGCGGATTTAAGAGCCATACCTGTGTGGCAGGAAACTATTGAAGTGACGGAAGTATTTGGAATGAATCCATATAAGATGGTTTCGCAGGGTTCATTACTGATTGCAACCTATGACGGGGATGGGCTTGTGGAGGCTCTTGGAAGCAGAGATATTCCCGCGACAGTGATTGGAGTGTTCACAGATAACAACGATAAAGTGTTGATTAACAATGACGAGAAGAGATTTTTAGATTCACCGCGAGGCGACGACATATATCAGATGTGAGATGACTCCCACTTCAAGCACATATGTGCTAAGTGGTGAGTAACAAAATAGTATTATTATAAATCCATAATAAAATAAATGAAAAACATAAGGAGGTAGACATGAGAGAAGAATTGTTGAGAATCATTGAAAAGAACAGCAGAATCGATCTTAAAGATATTGCGATTATGTTAGGGGCCGAGGAGGCGGAAGTCGCCAATGAGATAGCCGCCATGGAAAAGGAAAAGATTATCTGCGGATATTACACATTGATTAATTGGGACAACACCAGTGATGAAAGAGTTTCAGCTCTTATTGAAGTGAGAGTTACACCGCAAAGAGGCATGGGATTTGACAACATCGCTCAGCGTATCGCAAAGTATGACGAAGTGAAAGCTGTCTATCTCATGTCCGGAGGATTTGATTTTACTGTTATCCTGGAAGAAAAGAGCATGAAGGAGATTGCACAGTTTGTTACAAGTAAGCTTTCTACACTTGATCAGATACTTAACACAGCAACTCATTTTGTTCTCAAAAAATACAAGGATTACGGAGTGACTATGATAGAAGAAGAAAAAGATGAAAGGATGTTGGTGACACCATAATGAGAGATCCGATTTCAAAAGTTGCAAAGGATATGAAGCCTTCGGGTATAAGAAAGTTTTTTGATATAGTAAGTGAGATGACAGATGCAATTTCACTTGGTGTTGGAGAACCTGATTTTGATACCCCATGGCATATAAGAGAAGAGGGAATATACAGTCTTGAGAAAGGAAGAACTTTTTATACTTCCAACGCAGGACTCAAAGAATTAAAGATCGAGATTTGCAATTATCTCAAGAGAAAGATGAATCTGGATTATAATCATAACGAAGAAGTTATAGTTACTGTAGGTGGAAGTGAGGCTATAGATATTGCGCTTCGTGCCATGATTGATCCCGGTGATGAAGTACTTGTTCCACAGCCAAGCTACGTATCTTACGTTCCTTGTGTTGAACTTGCAAGAGGCGTGCCGGTGGTTATTAATCTTAAGGCAGAGAATGAATTCAGACTTACAAAAGAAGAACTTTTAGAGCATATAACTGACAAGACAAAAGTACTTGTACTTCCTTTCCCAAATAATCCGACAGGAGCTATTTTGGAAAAGAAAGATTTGGAAGAAATTGCCCGGGTATGTATAGAAAAAGATATTTATGTTATTTCAGATGAGATTTATTCAGAACTTACATACAGTGGCAAACACATTTCCATTGCATGCATAGAGGGGATGAAAGAGAGAACAGTTCTGATTAACGGATTTTCTAAAGCATATGCAATGACAGGATGGAGACTTGGATATGCGTGTGCGCCAAAGATTATAATGGAACAGATGATTAAGATTCATCAGTTCGCAATAATGTGTGCACCAACCACAAGTCAGTATGCTGCCGTTGAGGCACTTAAGAATGGCGATGCAGATGTAGACAGAATGCGCGAGTCATACAATCAGCGAAGAAAATATCTCGTACACGAACTTAACGATATGGGTCTTGATTGTTTTGAACCTTACGGTGCATTCTATGTGTTCCCATGTATCAAAAAGTTTGGAATAACATCTGATGAATTTGCAACAAGACTTCTTATGGAAGAAAAAGTTGCAATTGTTCCGGGAACTGCTTTCGGAGATTGCGGAGAGGGATTCCTTAGAATTTCTTATGCATACTCCATTGATAATCTCAAGATTGCACTTGGGAGAGTTAGAAAATTTGTTGAGAGGTTAGAAAATGAACATAGTACTACTTGAACCTGAGATACCACAGAACACAGGTAATATCGGAAGAACATGCTGTGCCACAGGCACAAAGCTTCATCTGATTGAACCTATGGGATTTATACTAAATGAAAAATCAGTCAAGAGAGCCGGAATGGATTATTGGGAACATCTGGATGTAACAGTTTATGACAGTTATGATGATTTCCTTGAAAAAAATCCGAATGCCAAAATCTGGTATGCAACCACAAAGGCTCCAAACAGATACAGTGATGTGTCATTCGGGGAGAATGATTTTATAATGTTTGGAAAAGAGAGTGCCGGTATTCCGGAGAACATATTAGTTGAGAATCAGGAGACATGCGTCAGAATTCCAATGAACCCGGAGATTCGTTCACTTAATCTTGCAAACTCGGTTGCCATTGTTCTGTACGAAGCGTTAAGACAAAATGATTTTGCGGGAATGCAGATGGAAGGTCATCTTAGAAATTATGATTGGAAGTAAAGAGGATTATTCGGACAAGCATAATAGTGATATGTGTATGGCTGAATGAGATATTATTATACAAAAATATTGTATCAAAAACACAATGCAATAATAAGTTACGGTACGCTTGCTATCAGTGTTTGCGATGTGTAATTATACATAGAATAAATGTCTTTAAAAGAAGAGTTTTATTCTATATAAGTGTGAAGTTTTTTTGAAGGATTTGAACAAAACAAAATATATCAATCATTTAGATTAAATTTCATCAAATAATTTTTGTTTTCACATTGCAAAAAAAAGAATAAAGTGTTATATTTATGACGGTTAGGTAACCATACTAACTATTTATGCAGTATCTATTCAATCATTATAAGAAGGAATAATACTTCTTATAAGATGTAGATATATGCCGATCAGTAGTTTGACACGTAGAAGCTGTAACTTTAAAAAATTGCATTGCATGTCAGGAAAAAGGAGGGATTGGCGATGGATACAGTAACATGCATAAAGTCAAGAAGAAGTGTTAGAAAGTTCACTTCCGAAAAAGTCTCAAGAGATATTATTGAGGAATTGGTCGGAACTGCAGCTTACGCACCTTCTTGGAAAAACACACAAACAACAAGGTATATTGCTATTGAGAGTGAAGAGATTAAATCCAAACTCGCTGCAGAGTGTTGTGCAGAGCACAATGCATCGATTATAAATGGTGCACCTGTGATAATAGCAACAGTAATCGTTGACAAACGTTCAGGTTATGAGAGAGATGGAAGTTTCTCCACAGTAAGAGAAGATAACTGGCAGGCCTTTGACAATGGAATCGCAACTCAGACATTTTGCTTAGCAGCTGCAGACAAAGGATTAGGAACAGTTATAATGGGACTTTATGATATAGATAAAGCTCAGCAGATTTTACAGGTACCTGAAGGACAGTTACTCATGTCTATGGTAGCTCTTGGATATCCTGCAGAGGAGCCAACAGCACCAAAGAGAAAGACGGTTGAGGATTTACTGACATACCGTTAGTTGCTTATGTTATAAAAAGCATTAGCTTATTTATTATTTTTAGGAGGAAGAAACAAAATGAAAGAAGCATGGACAGGATTTAATGGCGGCGCTTGGGAAAAAGAAATCAACGTTAGAGATTTCATCCAGAAGAACTACACACCATATGATGGTGATGCAAGTTTCCTTGCTGGACCAACACAGAACACAAAGGATTTATGGGAACAGTTACTCGGTCTCCAGAAGTTAGAGAGAGAAAGAGGCGGAGTTGTTGACATGGACACAAAGGTTGTTACAGGAATTACAGCTCATGGACCTGGATACCTCAACAAAGATAAAGAGACAATCGTTGGATTCCAGACAGACGCTCCATTTAAGAGAGCCCTTCATGTAAATGGTGGTATTCGTATGGCTGTACAGGCTTGTTCAGATAACGGATACGAAGTTGATCCAGAAGTAGTAGACTTCTACACAAACTACAGAAAGACACATAACGCAGGTGTATTTGATGCATACACACCAGAGATGAGAGCTTGTAGATCAAGCCACGTAATCACAGGTCTTCCAGATGCTTACGGACGTGGACGTATCATCGGTGACTACAGAAGAGTTGCTCTTTACGGTGTAGACAGACTTATCGAGGATAAGGAAGCTCAGAAGGCAGCAACACCTGACATCATGACAGCTGAAGTTATCAGAGATAGAGAAGAGTATTCAGAGCAGATTAAGGCTCTTAAGCAGTTAAAAGAATTAGGAAACATCTATGGTTTCGATATTTCAAGACCAGCAGAGAACGTTCAGGAAGCTATTCAGTGGTTATATCTTGCTTACTTAGCAGTAGTTAAGGATCAGAATGGTGCAGCAATGTCACTTGGACGTACATCTACATTCATCGACTGCTACGCAGAAAGAGATTTAGCTAACGGAACATTTACAGAAGAGCAGATTCAGGAATTCGTAGATCACTTCATCATGAAGTTAAGATGCGTTAAGTTCTCAAGAACACCTGAATACAATGATATCTTCTCTGGAGATCCGGTTTGGGTAACAGAATCAATCGGTGGTGTTGGTATTGACGGACGTCACATGGTATCAAAGATGTCATTCAGATATCTTCATACATTAGAGAACTTAGGTGCAGCTCCTGAACCAAACTTAACAGTTCTTTGGTCTACAAGACTTCCAGAAAACTTCAAGAGATACTGTGCTAAGTTATCTATCGAGTACTCTTCAATGCAGTACGAGAACGATGACCTTATGAGAGTAACACACGGTGATGACTACGGTATTGCTTGTTGTGTATCTTCAATGAGAATCGGTAAAGAAATGCAGTTCTTCGGAGCTAGAGCAAACCTTGCTAAGTGTTTACTTTACGCTATCAACGGTGGTGTTGATGAGAAGACAAAGAAACAGGTAGGACCAAAGTACAGACCATTCACAGGTGAGTACCTTGACTACGATGAAATCATGGCTAAATACGAAGACATGATGAAGTGGTTAGCTGGTGTTTATGTAAATGCACTTAACATCATCCACTACATGCATGATAAATACTGCTACGAATCAATCCAGATGGCATTACATGATGCACACGTCAAGAGATGGTTCGCAACAGGTATCGCTGGTCTTTCAATCGTAGCTGACTCATTCTCAGCAATGAAGTACGCTAAGGTTAAAGTAATCAGAGATGAAGATGGACTTGCTGTTGATTACGAAATCGAAGGTGATTTCCCTAAATATGGTAACGATGATGACAGAGTTGATAGCATTGCTGTAGAAATCGTTAACAAGTTCATGGGTTACATCAGAAAGAACCATACTTACAGAGATGGTATCCCAACACAGTCTATCCTTACAATTACATCAAACGTAACATATGGTAGAGCTACAGGTAACACACCAGACGGAAGAAAGGCTGGACAGCCATTCGCTCCAGGTGCTAACCCACTCCACGGAAGAGATACTCACGGTGCTGTAGCATCACTTTCATCAGTATCTAAGATTCCATTCATGAACGCACAGGATGGTATTTCAAATACATTCACAATCATTCCTGATGCACTTGGTAAGGATGACAAGGTTATCGCTGGCGACATTGATATCCCAGGATTCAAACCAGCTGAATAATAAAGGAAGTGTTCTTTAATGAAAACAGGTATAATTCATTCAATAGAAAGTTGCGGAACAGTTGACGGACCGGGCTTAAGATTTGTAGTATTTTTTAAAGGTTGTCCTATGAGATGTGCTTATTGTCACAATCCAGACACTTGGTCAATGGAGGGTGGCGAAGAGATGACTGTAGAAGAACTGATGGAACAATACGAAAAGAAAAGACCGTTTTATAAGGACGGCGGCATAACTGCAACAGGTGGAGAACCAATGGTTCAGATAGATTTTCTTACTGAACTGTTTGAGGAATCGCACAGAAGAGGAATTCATACTTGCCTTGATACATCAGGTACGATGTTTAAGCCTGATGATGAGGAGTATTTAAAGAAAGTTGACAGATTGTTAGAAGCAACAGATTTAGTCATGTTGGACATTAAGCACATCGATCCTGATGAACATCAGAAGTTGTGCCAACGTCCAAATGACAATATCTTGAAATTCGCCCAGTACGTTGATTCAAAAGGCGTAGATATATGGATAAGACACGTATGTGTTCCGGGCATCACTATTAACAAGGACTACTTATTTAGGTTAGGACAGTTTATTGGTACGTTGAGGAATCTCAAGGCAATAGATGCTCTTCCATATCATGATATGGGCGTAGTTAAATATGAGCAACTCGGAATAGAGTATCCACTTAAAGACGTTAAGCCGGCTACAAAAGATATGGCGGTATCTTGCAGAAACATTATATTGCAAGGCGTTGCGGATGTTCGATCAAAGATGAGTTAATTAGTTTTAAGAATTTAGGAGGATAAAATAATGCAGGCAAGCGAAAAACAGGTAGATAATTTAGTATCTTTATTAGATGGTTATGCAACAAAGGGTGGACATCACCTTAACGTTAACGTTTTAAATAAAGAGACATTACTTGATGCTCAGGAACATCCTGAGAAGTATCCACAGCTTACAATCCGTGTATCAGGATATGCTGTAAACTTCATCAAGTTAACAAAAGAGCAGCAGAACGATGTTATTCACAGAACATTCCATGCTAGCACAGGTTTATAAGATATATAAACAATATTAATCATATTGGACTGTCGTGTAAGCGGCAGTCCATTTTGAATTATAACTAAGGAGTAGATGTCCCCATCTTCTAAACAAAGTGAAGGTGGAGGAAAGAAAATTTACTGATAAGTAATACAATAGTAACAGTTGATGAGATATGACTTGGAAATAAAGGGAGTATAAATTATGATAAAAAGAGTATTGAAAAATAATATGCTGAAAAGAGCAATGACTCTTGGACTGGTTTTGACAATGATGTTTTCAGGAATGCCAAGACTAAATATTATCGGTGATGAAAATGAAAAAGAAAAAAAGACTGATTATGTTGATGGCGAAGTTGTGATAATGTATTATGACACAGGAGCAAAAAGTAAATCAGTTGAAAATAGATTTGACAAATTATACGCCATTGAAGATACTTGCGTTTTTGAAAATGCAGCGAAAAATAGCGGAGTGTCCAAAAAATCTTCAGTGAAAAAAGATCTTAAGATATCACTTGTTAAGTCGGAAAAATTATCAACAGAGGAGTTGATTGCCGATCTGAAAAATGATTCTGATATTGTATATGCTGAGCCAAATTACAGAGTATATGAGAATTCTTTTGAGGCAGATGATTATACAAAGTTTCAGTGGCCGTTAGATAACAGAGGACAAAACGGTGGAATGGTTGGAGCTGATATCAATTATGACAGTGAGCAAATTGCAATTGAAGCAAATCCTGACGAGGAGAAGGTAGTTGCATTAATTGATTCCGGTCTTGATATTGATAATAAAGAATTTGAAGGGCGAATCTGGGAAAATCCATTTCCTACAGAAGTGTTGCCGGGAAAACACGGATATGATTTTTATAGAAAATCAGATGTTATAAAAGATATAAAGGGACATGGAACTCATTGTGGTGGAATAATAGCTGCAAGTATTAAAGATAATATGGGAATTGTTGGCGTGGCAAATGATAAAAATGTCAAAATAATGCCTATAGTAAGCTTTAGTAAAAATCAATACTACATAATAGAAGCTTACAATTATATTTATCAAGCTATGCAGTTGGGTGTTAACGTTGTTGCAGTAAATAACTCCTGGGGAATAGATCATGAGAGTGATATATTCAGAGAGATTATTGAACTGGTAGGGCAGAAAGGAGCTCTGTCTGTGTGTGCTGCCGGTAATGATAGTAGTGATAATGAGTCATATCATCATTACCCATCGGATTTTGACAGCGATTATATTATCTCGGTTGCAGCATCAGATTCAAATGATGAACCGGCTTATTTCACAAATTATGGAGCTGAGAGTGTTGATATAGCTGCGCCGGGGCAAAATGTTTTATCGACTGTAAGTTATAACAACTTTTGTCCTGAATTGTATAATAATGTGCAGATAGAAAATTTGACATCAATTTACTATTCATATGATGAAGGAAACCCTGTACAGATAATAGATGAAAATGGATATATCGTCAGCAGGGATGAGTTGAAAAAAGGAGATATTCCATACGGCTTAAAAACCACTGATACGGTAAGTATTGATGTGGGACTTGATAATGATAATACATTTGGCTACAAAGAGGAAAATAAATCTCTTGCTTTTAAGTTTGAAAATACAAAAGCTTCAGAAGATAATTATATATATTTTCCATTTACAGTTGGTGAATCGGAAGAAGACATATTTTCATCATTTAATTTTAAAGTGAGAACTGAAGGGGTGAATGATTATGTGGATGTTGACATATATATAACTGAAATTGATGAATCAGGGATAATTCTTAAGAAAAACTGTGATTATGTTTGTGGATATCGCTGTGATGAAAAACGTAAAGACACCTGGATAAATATTAAAGAGAAAATCTTGTATGAATCAACTGAAAATAAGAATATGGCTTTAGTACTAGAGTTAACTACATCCGATGATACAGATTGTGAAATATATATTGATTCATTTGGAATAAGTAAAGAAAACGTCGATGAAACAGAATTTGGAAAATATGATTGGATGTCCGGGACTTCTATGGCAGCGCCCCATGTTGCAGGTGCAGTTGCAGTATTGGCATCAGTATATCCTGATAAGACACCTTTAGAACTGAAAAAAATACTGTTAGGTTCAGTTAGAAAGAATGATTCCTGGAAGGGAAAACTGGTATCAGAAGGAATTCTGGATTTGTCCAACATTGCAAAAAAACAAATGTATATAGAGTCAATCGATATTAATAACGATAATCAGTTGGTTATTAAAGGTATGAATCTTACAGGTGCAAAGATTATTTGTAATAAAAAAGAATTGAATCCGGCATCTTCAAGCGACAGCTTAGTAATAGTAAAAGGTTGTAGTGGGTATATAAATATCAGGCTGGAGATTGAAGCTGTCAAAGGGAATGAGAAAGTATCCAAAACAAAGATAATAACAAAAGGTAAGCCTTATGACTATAGTTATACAAACTATGATGATGATGACTGCCCTTATCATGAAGATGTTTATTCAGATGGAGAAAAACTGTTTTCGTATTATAATGGGAATATTTATTTTGGAAGTGTACCTAATGACCCTAAAGATATGATTACATGGTATTGTATGCGCGAAAGGGAGAATTTAGAGCAATTAGGTTTGACAAAGGAGGAAATAGAAAATTCCAATTTAAATATAGTGAGAGACAAATATACATGTTATAGCAATAATGTGATTTTCGCTAGGCCAATTGATTCTGAGGGCAAAAGACTGCTACTGTACGGCTATAATTATGTTGATGGTGTTTATTTTAAAATAGGAGAGTTGAACAGTACTTTTGACGACGAGGATTATAGAAATATAAAAGTTTTTGTATACGACGGAAGTATTTACTGTGTTGATTTTATAAATAAACAGGAATGGAAAGTGGAAGGCGATGTAAAAGCTGAAAATGCAGATACTAAATTGGTGCTATCTGATGATCTGAATTTACAATCATTTCCTGATGATTACAATCCGGGATTGGGTCGCGTGTATCAGATAGATGAGAGGCTGATTTTTGAAATGAAAGATGAGGCAAACGGCTCACTTAAAAGTAATATGTATCATTGCATTTTTGAGAACGGTGAATGGAAGAAAAGTTGTGCAAAGCTTGAACCTTTAGCAGAAGATACGTATCAGTGTGTACCGGTAAAAGAAGGATTGATGTATCTTGGTGCGCGGGTTAAAGGTCTTGGAGATACGTTCATCTATGACGTGGAAACTGATTCGTATAAATCAACTGGTTACAAGCTGGGATACGATGAAATAAGTGGAAAATACGCTGTGGGATCAGGTTTTGGAGTTAAGGACAGAGTTTATTTCATGGGAGAATGCTATAGCGCAACTATCTATAAATATATCAATGTAGAGCCTGCATTTGTAAAAGTAGAAGTACCTGAAGTAATAGGAGCAAGTGTATATGGTCCCGGATACTATGCTCCGGGAGATTTGGTTACTTTAAGATTTCAGTTGTCCACAGGACTTTCGCTTAAATACGAACCAATCAAATTGATAATTAATGGTGTAGAACAAAAATATGATCGTGGAAGAAAATGTTATGAATATAAAGGAGTTGCAAGGGAACTTGCAAAGGGAATAGATATTAAGACTGAAGCGCCCGTGAAAGTCAATATTGAAGGATTCCAAATTAGCCCACTCAGTGAAGGACACAGAGCAGTTTATACCGTTGATAAAGGAAATGCAACTGTTGTACAAACGGGAATGATTTATGGTCTGGAAGATGAGTGTAAGGATTCAGAAATGTCAGTTGGCAGCTCAAACGAATGCGTGCATTCATTTGCATCAACAGAACAAGGTAAGGTTGCCTTTGAAAAAAATTCTGATAAAGTTCAAGCTTATGCCATGACAATGAAATTTATTAATAATAGAGAATACTACAAGACAGGTCTGAAAATGCGCGCTTATGCAAAATTGTCAAGCGGACAAATTTTTTATAGTCCTGTTGTGGAGACGTCAGTATATAATATTGCAGATTATATGTATCAAAATAATATAATGACATCTGAGGAAAATCATGACTATCTGTTTAATAAGATATTGCATTTTTGCGATAGTGATTACGCAAAAATAGAATATAGCAATACAAAATAACAATGTTGTTCACAGAACATTCCATGCTGGTACAGGTTTATAAGATATATATAATAATAATCATATTGGACTGTCGTGTAAGCGGCAGTCCATTTTGATATTACCTGCTTAATTCCAATAAAATGAAAGAGAATAGCAAGCGTTACAAAAAATAGCTATTTTTATAATTTTATGTTCAATTCTATTTAATATTATAAAATAGCTTATTAATGTAGTAATTGCAATATGGGATAGACGAAGGAGAAAATATGGGAAATATTAACGTGTTTGTTGATGAGTCCGGAATCATCGCAAATACATTCTTCAGAAAATACCAAAAAAATATGGGATGCCTTTTCGACATTATTGTTCTGGTTGGCAGAAGCGTTTTGCCTGTTATAGCTGCTCTGAGTATTAACAGAGCCGTTTTGTCTGTTATAGCTGTTGCAATTCATGTTATACTCCAAGTTTTTATAAAATATGATATGCAATTGTATTTAAACATGTGATGCAAATACAAGTAAAAATGTAGATAAAAATCTAAATAATAATAATAAATTCAGATTCGAAGAGTTTTGTCCGGTGAGGTGGGAAGAAACAATAAACATTGAAAAAAATACTAAATTAATGTTTAATAAAATAGGGTGTTTATAATAAAAAAAGTATATCCATAATTAAACAGGATACTGTAATTAAACCAGGAGGAAGAAATGAGTAAGATTTTTAAAAGAACTTTTTCATCAGTACTTGCATTAACAATGGCGGTGACAGGCTGCCCGGTTGCCGTAACAGGTTATGCTGCTGATGAAAATGAAAAGATACAGGGAGTTAATGAAAATATTATTGTTGAAGATAATAAAGATATTGGTTCTGCGGACACAGACTATGTCGATGGTGATGTAATTATAATGTACTATGACAGTGTGATAAGCAGCAAATCATTTAAGAAACCGGTTAAAAGTGATTACAGCGTTGTAGAAGAATACTCAATTTGTGCTAATGATAGTAATACATCAGAAAATTCAGACGAAAGCAAGAATTATGATTTATCAAATAATATATCATCAAACAATATGTCATCTAAGAACAAAGAACTCACTAAAAATAAAGTAATCAAGTATGCACTGGTAAGATCAAGGACAGATTCCACGAAAGAGATGATTGAGGAATTGTCAAAAGATCAGAAGATTATTTCCGTTGAACCAAATTACAAAGTTGAACTGAATGCATTTGATGACAGTTATTCTGAACATCAGTGGTCGGTTAATTATAAGGGACAGAATGCATTTGACAAAGACTGTGATATTAATTGTGACTACGAGGATTTCTATTCAACAGGCAGCGATGAAGAAAAAGTAATTGCCGTTGTAGATACAGGTGTTGATTATACCCACGAAGATCTTAAGAATGTTATGTGGCATAATCCGTTTAATGACGGTGAATTAGAAGGCGAATACGGGTATGATTTTGTAAATAAAGATGATGATCCTATAGATGATAACGGACATGGAACTCATTGTGCAGGTGTAATTGCTGCGGATTCAGAAAATGGAGTTGGTATCGAAGGAATTGTTCAGGACAGAAACTTCAAAATAATGGCATTGAAAGTATTTCCTGATGAAGGGAGCGGAGAAAACTGGGATTGTGTTAAGTCGTATATTTATATAAACAAAGCTATGGAAAAGGGAGCTAATGTAGTTGCGGTAAGTAATTCGTGGGGCGGAGGATATTATTCAGGGCTTCTGGATTCTTTAATAACAATGGTTGGTGAGAAGGGTGCACTGTCTGTATTTGCAGCAGGAAACAGTAGAAGAAATACAGATGTGAAAAAATATTTTCCTCAATCAAGTTCAAATAAGTACATCGTATCAGTGGCAGCAACTGATGAGAGAGACCAACTTGCTTCTTTTTCGAATTATGGTGTAAATACAGTTGACCTGGCAGCACCGGGAGTGAATATTCTATCAACATACCACAAAAATGTATTTAATCCATCGCTGTATAATGAGGAAGAACTTAAAAATAATACCAGCGTGTATTACTCTTTTGATAATCCGGAAATGAATTTAGTAAATGTATTTGAGAATGGCAGTTACAATTTGGATCTTGCCGGTGAGGGAGATTTTCCGTATAAATTATTCGGGCAGGATGAGGATGTCACTATGAGTTTTTCGAATAAAAAGTTTGCCGGTGAAGCAGAAAATAATCATTCATTATGTTTTGAAACAAGTGGAAGTAATTCATTTGATATTTATATTCCTTACAAAGTTGAACAATCAGATACTCCAATCGATGTATCTTTTTATTATAATTTATATGAGAAAAATGTAAGGGAGAGAGATGAGAAATACGCCCCAAAGGTTTTAATACGTGATGCATATTTAAATGATGAGGGGGGATTATCTCATTCCGATTATATCTATTATATGGGAGAAAAATATAGTACTGAAGATGAAAAAGAGGGCTTGGAAAGAGTGAACTGTACTGTTATGGATAGTAATGACAGTGAGACGATAAGGTTTATAGTAATATATGTACAATTATACGATGATGCAGATTACAGTTTTTATTTAGATTCAGTAGGCGTGAGAAAAGAAAATGTAGAAGAAACACTTGGAAAATATGAATGGCTGAGTGGAACTTCTATGGCAACTCCTCATGTTACGGCAGCAGTTGGCTTGTTGGCAGATAAGTATCCGGAAATGCCGGCTGATGAATTGAAGGATAAGTTACTGTCATGTACAAGAAAGTCTCAGAGCCTCAAAGGAAAAGTCGTGACTGAAGGTATTCTTGATTTTTCAAAAATTGATGAGTTATCTCCCTATGTTGAGAATATTACTGTTGACGTAAAAGAAAATCTGGTAATCAGTGGTAAAAATCTTTTAGATGCATCTTTGTACGTGGATGGATTTAGAATTCCACAAATAGGAAACAGTGCTTCTAAAATTGTTGCAAAACTTGATGACAAATACAGAAATAGCGAGTTTACAATTCAAGTTGTAAAGGATGATGACAGAATCAAGAGAACATATTACTACTCTTATGGAAATAAATATGATGAGAAATGCTACTACAACAGTGAATTGAATTGTGAAGGTGCTATGTGTACTTCTGATGGAAAGAGAATCATAGTATTCAATAATGACAAATTTATTATCGGTAGTGTGCCGGATGATAAAAATGAGGTCATTGAGTGGAATAATAATACATCAGAAATCGACCAATCATTCTTCAATCATGATTTTGAAGGTGGTGTGCCAAGTGCTTTTTTAAGTGATGTAGGAGTGAGGGACTTTGTTTACTATGATAATAAGATGATTTGTTTTTGTAATAATTTAATACAGGAATCTTATAATGTTTTTTCTACTGAGCATTTTATTGCCGGATACGATATAGAGAAAGATAAATGGTATAAAATTACAGATAAAATTTATGGCGATTATAAGATGACAGTATATAATGGTGAAGTATTATTGGTCGGAAGGAGAGGGGGTGTTTACAGATTAACAGGAAACTTAAATTATAATGTTACAAATCGAAATATAGAAATGAAAAGTACAAATATGGAAGTTGATTCTTTTAGCGAGTCTTATAGCAATGTATTTGTTATTAATAATAAATTAGTCGTGTTTAGTTATGGACAGGATGAATCTGATAATACATACTATATTGATAAGATTCAGATTTGTGATGGAGATAATAGCAGTGTAATCAGTAATCCGGGAATAAAGATGTATGATAATCCAACAAATAGGACTGCTGTAGTTAAAGACGGAGTTATTTTTGCGGGTGTAAGAACAGAAAAGATTGGAGATACATTTAAATATAATATCGAAAATAAATCTGTAGAAAAGCTACCTTACAAAACAGGTTTTGATAATTATTTTAGGACTGATAATTATATTGATGCAGTTGTTGCAACCGCAAAGGACAGATTATTCTTTATTACAGAAAAGCAGATTGGATATATTTCTGATAGTATTTCAGATGAGAATTATAATGAATTTGAGTATGCTAATGTTATAGAGAAAAGTATTGAAGTTGAAACAGATTATGTGAATGTCAGGGTGAAAAAAATACCCGGTGTAACAGTTCAAGGTGAAGGATATTATCGCCCTCAGGATAAAGTCAGATTGGTATTTTCTAAAGCGGGTTCGAAACCTGATGAGATTTTTGTTAATGGAAATGAAGTACATTTAAATATTAATACACTTTCTTTAGACTACGAAATGATTGCAAAAGATTTCTGTAAAGGCGTAGATGTCAGATATTATTACGACGGAGAAGAAATAGAAAGTGCAGATCCTGATGAAGATTTCTATAATGGTGTAACCCTTAGCATTGAAGGATACCAGATAAACACAACATTTGAGGGACATCGTACAGTCTATACCGTAAATGATCCAAACAAAGTTGTCAAAGAGATAGGAATGATATATGGTCTTGCAGGATATGCAGATGAGTGGGATATGGAATTATATTCAGATAGTGAAGATGTGTATTCATATGTTGCAACAGAAAACGGAAAGATAAATTATAAATTGAATTCCGAGAACGTTCAGGCATATGCAATGACCATGAAGTTCATAAAGAAGGCAAATTATTACAATGCACCTATAATGATGAGAGCCTATGCAAAACTTGATAACGGAATTTATGTTTATAGTGATGTGTTTACAGTGTCAGTATATGATGTGGCTTACAAATTATATTGTAAGAGGTTTATGCCGACAAAAGAACAGCATGACTATTTGTATAATGACATTTTAAAAGTTTGCAACCCTGATATAACCAGATTTGAATATTAGATTTGAAAGGAGCGTTGGACTAATGAAAGTTAGTGCAACGCTCCTATTGATTTTCCGCTCATCTTCTTCTCAGTGATTACACAGTCGCCAAACGCAAATTTCCGTGGGAGAACAGATTTTCATTTGGCTCGTCGTGTATAACAAAAAAAGAAGCTGTACATATGTACAACTTCCTGAAAGCTGGCCCACAAGGATTCGAACCTTGAAATGCTGGAGTCAGAGTCCAGTGCCTTACCATTTGGCGATGGGCCATCAGTCTTGCGACGAAAAATATATTATCACATTGAAAAATAAAAAGCAATAGTTTTTTGAAAATTTATATAGCTTTTTTTTATTTTACAGTTCGTTAGTGGGTAATAATGTAAAAAAAATGAAAATTTTTTGAATTATACTTTTATGAAGTACTATATGCCTTGCATTGAACTTGCAAAATAAGTTATACTAAAATCTGTCGAATAAAAGGCAAGACTCGCGAGCGAGTTTTGAATCATGAAAGGAGTGCAGGTTGAATAAACAATCTGCAAAATAATTATGGAAAAGAAAAATTGCGTAGTTGCACAGTCCGGCGGACCTACAGTTGCAATTAACTCAAGTCTTGCAGGTGTCATTCAGGGAGTGATTGACACAGGATATTATGAGAAGGTGTATGGATCAATTCACGGTGTTATGGGACTTCTTAATGACAACCTTATGGATTGTACACTCAAGGCAAGAGAATTACCGAACTTCATAGAGTTATTGAAAAAATCTCCATCTATGTATCTTGGATCATGCAGATATCAGTTGCCTGATTATGATGACGACGATGCGCAGTATGCATTTATTTTCAATAAATTCAAAGAATACAATATTGGAGCTTTCTTCTATATCGGAGGAAACGACTCAATGGATACTGTTGATAAGCTCAGCAAGTACGGAGAGACTATCGGAAGTGATGTGAGAATTATCGGAATTCCAAAGACTATCGACAATGACCTTTGTATTACAGATCACACGCCGGGCTTTGGTTCAGCAGCAAAATATGTTGCTTCAACTCTTTTAGAGATTGGACATGATACATCGATTTATCCGATAAAGAGTATCACCATCGTTGAGATTATGGGACGTGATGCAGGATGGCTTGCAGGTTCATCTATACTTGCAAGAAACGAATACAATTCCGCACCTCACCTTGTGTATCTTCCGGAGGTGGCATTTGATAAAGACAAGTTCCTTGAAGACGTAAAGGATGCTGTCAATAAATATCACAATATCGTAATTGCGGTTTCAGAGGGAATCAAGGATGCCGATGGTAAGTATATCAGCGCTTCAACTGCTGTTGAAGATACTTTCGGTCACAGTCAGTTAAGCGGTACCGGCAAGTGCCTTGAATATATCATCAAGCAGAATATGCAGATTAAGGTACGTTCTGTTGAGATTAATATTCTTCAGAGAAGTGCTGCTCACATGTCTTCTGTTACAGATATTGGTGAGGCATTCAGACTTGGATACAACGCAGTTAATTTTGCAATTCAGGGCGAGACAGGTATCATGGTTACTCTAAAGAGAAGAAATTCAAAAGACTACAATGTGGATATTGAAAAGACTCCGGTTGAGAATGTCGCAGGACTTGTTAAGCACGTTCCAAGAGAATGGATTAATGAGAGAGGAAACAATATGACAGAGGAGTTCTTTAATTATGTATATCCTCTCATTCAGGGTGAACCGGTTGTTCCTTATAAGAACGGAATACCTGATTATCTTGATGTTGCACACTTGTATCCAAACAGTAATGAGTAACCATTGGTGGCATTGTGTGATATATGATAGTAAACTATTTTATTTAGTAAACTATTTTATTTAAGAGAGTTGTAATTGAAAGAAAACCGAGAGCGTTCTTGAATTTGAATCAAACACACCAAGAGTGTTTAAATAAAAAGAAAGGGATTAAGGGATTTAGAATGAGAAAGATTTCTGACAAAATGAAAAAAACAGTAGCATCAGCTGCATTTGTTTCAATGGCATGTTTGGGAAGCATGGTAATTGCAAATGTTGAAGCAAAAGATGTAAAGGCAGATTCAGTTGGTTATGACTTGGTATGGAGTGATGAGTTTGAGGGTAGTGCATTAGATAAAAATACGTGGACTCCACTCATTGGAAACGGTAAGGTTCATAACAACCCTGGTTGGGGAAATAATGAGTTTGAGTATTATACTGACAAAGAGGGAAAAGATGGTAACATACTTGTTTCTGACGGAACACTGAAGATTATTCCAAAGGAAGAAGCAACTGAAAGTGATGAAGGAAAGTTCAGATATACTTCAGCTCGTATGGTGACTGCAGGAAAACAGTCTTTTAAATACGGAAAGATTGAAGCTAAGATTAAGCTTCCGGCAATTGACGGACTCTGGCCTGCATTCTGGATGATGGGTAAAGATGGCGGAGTTTGGCCAAGAAACGGTGAGATTGATATTTTAGAAAGCTGGAACTCAGGACAGTTTGCCCAGGGTGCATGGCATTGGTTTGATGAGAGCAAGCCTGCAAACTATGAGCATTGGCGTATGATGAAGTACGGTCAGATGAATGACAAGTGGAGCAACTTCAAAGGTTTTGATAAGACTCAGTGGCATACATACGGAATAATCTGGGACAAAGACCAGATGCAGTTTACCGTTGATGATATTGTTTATTATACATGCGCAATGGATGCAACAATGACAGAGGCAAACAATGAGTATTATTTCCTTTTAAATGTTGCTGTTGGAGGAAATCTCCCGGGTAGAGATGCTAATGGTGATTTTATTTTACCTGCGGCAGGTTCACTTACAGCTGACAAGGCAGCAATGGAAGTAGATTATATTCGTGTATATCAGATGGACGGCCAGGGATCAACACATACAAGTACATGGTCTGAGTCAAGTAAGAACAGTGTTCCACAGCACAGTGTTGTTGTAAAGAACGGTGGTGCAACAGTTATTGACACAAAGGTTTATGATGGTGCAACACTCAATCTTTCAGTTCCGACAAAGAAGAAATACATATTCAAGAACTGGCTTGCTTCAAACGGCCAGGTAGTTACTGCTGATTACAGAATAACATCAGACATTACTGTTAATGCAAATTGGGAAAAAGTTGTAGTTGCAAAGGCAAAAATCAAAAAACTATCTGCAGGAAAGAAGATTGCAAAGGTCAAGGTTACATGTTCCGGAGCAAAGGGAATCCAGGTAAAATACAGCCTTAAAAAATCAATGAAGGGTGCAAAGAGTAAGAGCATCAACGGTAAGTCCCTCACAATTACAAAACTCAAATCAGGCAAGAAATATTATGTAAAAGCCAGAGCATTCAAGTTAGATTCCATGAAGAAAAAAGTATATGGCAAGTGGAGCAAGGCAAGTAAAGTAACTGTAAAGTAACAGATGATATACAGTTATTATAGATGAAAATAACAATTTTTTCACAAAATAGGATGTTTTGTATTTTCAATACAAAAAAAATAGGTTATAATCAAAAAAGTTAGTGTTTAACTCAAATAAAACATTTGGAGGTATAATATGTTAGTTTCAGCTAAAGAAATGTTAGAAAAAGCAAGAGATGGTAAGTACGCAGTAGGTCAGTTCAATATCAACAACCTTGAGTGGACAAAGTCTATTTTATTGACAGCACAGGAATTAAAGTCACCTGTTATCTTAGGTGTATCTGAAGGTGCAGGAAAGTACATGACAGGATATAAGACAGTTGTAGGTATGGTTAACGGAATGATCGAAGAACTTGGAATCACAGTTCCTGTAGCTCTTCACTTAGATCACGGCTCATACGAAGGATGTTTAGCATGTGTTGAGGCTGGTTTCTCATCAATCATGTTCGACGGATCTCACTACCCAATCGAAGAGAACATCCAGAAGACAACAGAATTAATTAAGATTGCAAACGAAAAGGGAATGTCTCTCGAAGCTGAAGTTGGTTCAATCGGTGGAGAAGAAGACGGAGTTATCGGTAAGGGTGAATGCGCTGATCCTGATGAATGTAAGGCAGTTGCAGATCTTGGTGTTACAATGTTAGCAGCAGGTATCGGAAACATCCACGGTAAGTACCCGGAGAATTGGGAAGGATTAAGCTTTGATACATTAGCAGCCATCAAAGAAAAAGTTGGTGATATGCCATTAGTTCTTCACGGTGGTACAGGTATCCCTGAAGATATGATTAAGAAAGCTATCTCTCTTGGAGTGGCAAAGATCAACGTAAATACTGAATGTCAGCTTGCATTTGCAGAAGCTACAAGAAAGTATATCGAAGCAGGAAAAGACTTAGAAGGTAAGGGATTTGACCCACGTAAGTTATTAGCTCCTGGTGCTGAGGCTATCAAAGCAACAGTAAAAGAAAAAATGGAATTATTTGGTTCAATCGGTAAAGCTGAATAATTATAACGTCCTATAGGATAGTGGAGAACATTCTCCATATAGAGTGACGATAAACCCCTGCATTTGGAGTCAAGTGTAGGGGTTTTTGGTTAACAGTGAGGACAATTTAGTATCGTGGGAGTAAAAATGAGAAATAAGATTTATAATATAGTAAGAGCTATAATTATATTATCTGCCTGTGTTGGATTTACGTATGCATCTTACAGCCTGACAAAGTCTTACCTCGGTTACAAGAGTGCTGATGCTGCCTATGAAGAGATAGACAACATGTTCAGACAGGCTCAGTTAGAAGATGACGAGAGTGAAGAAGATGAAAGCGAACAGACTACTTTGGAGTCAGGTGAAACTCAGACACAGGAAGGAGGAGGTTCTGCTGACGATATCGGATACGAATCTTCCGTAAAAGAATGGGTGTGGGATTATGATGCCATGCAAAAATATAACTCTGAAGCAGTAGGCTATATTAAGTTAAATGACAGCAGAATACAGTATCCTATCTGCCAGCACGAGGATAATGAGTACTATCTTACTCATGGTTCAAACAGGGCGGCAAACGGAAACGGTGCGATATTTATCGATGCCAGAAATCAGGGCGGCCTTGATGCGAAGCACTGCATTATTTATGGACATGATATGATGGATGGCTCTATGTTTGCAGGAATCCTTCAATACGCAAACACCAAGTTCTGTCAGTCTCACAGAGTGTTTGATATTTACATCGGTTACAGACATTTCAGATATTATGTATTTGCTTCCTTTAAAGGAAATGCAAAGGATGAAGACATTTACAAAATGGGATTTGAAGATTCAGAGGATTATGATAAATGGGTGAGCAGATGCATGTCAAAGAGTGCATTTGATTACGGAGTAGCTAAACCACAGTATGGAGACAAGACTATACTTTTGTCTACATGTATGAATGATAAATACAGCAGATATATAGTTACACTTGTACGTGGTGAGGAAGTTGTAGATTAAAAAAATCAATCCAAACAATAATATTATGATGTTTATACTAAATGAGCCCAAACTTAACAATGTGAAGTTTGGGCTTTTGTAATTAATAGCTCCTGCGCGTTCTACTTTATAAAGTTAAGTAATAACGCACTATTCTTAATTTTTTTAAGGATTGGACTAATATAATTAGGTTTGAAATGATATTTGTTGCAATTATCATGGATATATAGTATTTTCTTCGGGTACGGAAGAGAATTTGTCAGATTTTTTATACAATATTTAAACGAATCTGTAGAGCGGGGTGTTCTTTTTTAGAAGGGCACTTTATTTTTTTTTTTGACAATAATGAAATTTGATTATTAATCCGTATAGGATTTATTAATAAAAGGAAAAATATGTAAGTGTGCTTTGCGATACCGGATGAGTGAAGGTGTCGGTTGGGTACTGATGAAAGGATGAAAAAGAATGGGAGTAAACATAGCAGAAGTATTTGGACAGGATGTATTTGACGAGACAGTAATGAAGGACAGATTGCCTGAATCAACTTACAAAGAGATTGAAAAGATAATGCACGAAGGTGGGAATGTTACACCGGAAATCGCAGATATTGTTGCACAGGCAATGAAGGAATGGGCAATTGAAAAAGGTGCTACACATTTTACACACGTATTCCAGCCATATATCATTTCGATTGGTGCAGAGAAACATGATTCATTTGCATCTGTACCTACAAACGGCAAGATTGATAATACATTTACAGGAAAAGACCTTATAATGAGTGAGCCTGACGCATCATCATTTCCGTCAGGGGGCCTTAGAAATACATTTGGAGCAAGAGGATATACAGCATGGGATGTTACATCCCCTGTGTATGTGAGAGAAGACACACTGTGTATTCCTACAGCGTTCTGTTCATATACCGGAGAATCTCTGGATACAAAAGCACCACTTCTCAAGGCAATGCATGCAGTGAGCAAGTACGGAGTGAGACTTTTAAGACTCCTTGGAAATACAACATCAAGAAGAATATTGTCATATGTAGGTCCGGAACAGGAATATTTCCTTGTGCCAAAAGCCCTGTATGATAAGAGACCTGACCTTATTTATTCGGGAAGAACATTGTTTGGAACAATGCCTCCTAAGGGACAGGAGATGGATGATCAGTATTTTGGAGCAATCAGAGAAAATGTAAAAGCATTTATGGATGATGTTAACATACAGCTTTGGAAACTTGGTATTTCAGCAAAAACACAGCACAATGAAGTTGCTCCTTGCCAGCACGAGATTGCACCTATTTTCTCAATTTCAAATGTTGCACTTGATAACAATTATCTGATAATGACAATACTCAAGAATACAGCACTGAAATACGGATTGGTATGTCTTTTACATGAGAAACCATTTGAGGGAATCAACGGTTCAGGAAAACATAACAACTGGTCACTTACAACAGATGATGGAATCAATCTTTTTAAACCGGGAAAAAATCCTGAAGAAAATAAATTATTCCAGCTTGTTCTCGCATGTTTAATGTCAGCAGTTGACAGACACGCAATGCTTTTAAGAACAGCAGCGTCAGATACAGGAAATGATCACAGACTTGGAGCACATGAGGCTCCACCGGCAATCATTTCAATGTATCTTGGAGATCAGATTGAAGATATAGTTAATCAGATTCTTGAAAAGGGTGAGGCTACAAGCAGTCTCAGCGCAGGAAAAATCAACTTTGGAATAAATAAACTTCCGGTTCTTGATAAGGATCCTACTGACAGAAACAGAACATCTCCTTTCGCCTTTACCGGAAACAGATTTGAGTTCAGAATGGTTGCGTCAGGCAACTCCATCGGAGATACAAACACAGTTCTTAGTGCAATGATGGCAGAGGCATTCTTGGATGCAATTGAGGCACTTGAAGGTGCAGAAGATATGGATAAGGCTGTGGCAGAGTACACAGCAAAACTTATGAGAGAACACCAGAGAATAGTTTTCAATGGTGACGGTTACTCAAAGGAATGGGAGGAAGAGGCAGCCCGCAGAGGACTTCCAAACTGCAAGTCTATTGTAGATGCAATCCCATCAATAGTTGCAGATTCAACAATTGAGATGTTTGAAAAATTCAATATACTCTCAAGAGCAGAGCTTGAAGCCAGAGAAGATATCTATTATTCAGAATACAAAGGTGTTAGAAACATTGAAGCCAACACTATGATTGATATGGCAAACAAGATGTACATACCTACAGCGGTATATTATTCAAAAGAGTTAGCAGATACTGTAATCGCCGTTAAAAATGCCGGGGCAGATGCAACAGCTCAGGTAGAATTGCTTAACGAAGTATCGGCAAAACTACTTGAGATGAAAAATGCAACAAAAGAACTTGCAAGAGTTACAGCAAAGGCCTTTGGCGCAGAAACATCAAAAGAATCTGCGGAATTATTTAAAAGCGAAGTAATGGCAGCAATGGATGCACTGAGAAAACCTGTGGATGAATTAGAGACAATTGTGGACAAAGAGACTTGGCCGGTACCATCTTATGGTGATATGTTGTTTTATTAAGATTTCAAAAGCTATAGTTTTTGAAATTAATATCCATAACAGTTGAATATAAAGAGTGTTTTTGATATTATTAGTTGCAGAATGTGAAGAATAATATTAATTAGAAGAGGAGATTTGAATATGGCACAGTTACCAATCGTTACAATCGAAATGGAAAACGGAGATGTTATGAAGGCTGAATTATATCCTGAAATAGCTCCAAATACAGTAAACAATTTTATAAGTCTTATTAACAAGGGATTCTATGATGGAATTATTTTCCACAGAGTTATCAGAGGATTTATGATTCAGGGGGGAGATCCTAATGGAATCGGAACAGGCGGACCGGGATATAGCATTAAAGGAGAGTTCTCAGGAAATGGTTTTGAGAATAATCTTGCACACACTAAAGGTGTTTTATCAATGGCAAGAGCAATGATGCCTGACTCAGCAGGTTCACAGTTCTTTATTATGCACGAAACATCGCCACATCTTGATGGCCAGTATGCTGCGTTCGGTAAGGTAATTGAAGGCGTTGATGTTATCGATAAGATTGCAAATGTTGCAACTGACTGGTCAGACAAGCCACTTGAAGAGCAGAAGATGAAGAAAGTTACAGTTGAGACATTTGGAGAAACATATCCGGAACCTGAAAAAAATTAATTCATTTAGATTTTATAAAAAATTATAATATGATTATTGTGTGAATTATTATAATAAGGTTGATAAATAGAAGTTGATGGTATACACTAATGAAAGTGACATATGAGGAGAGTGTCGATTGTTTCCGTTGTGGAATGAGTCACTTTTTTATTTCATAGGAAAGTTCTTTGAACTTCCCCATGAAATAAAAATGCTCCGCAAGGATGCGCAGCTCGCGGAGATGTATTTATGCTGACGCATCCGCTCGCGCGCGAAGTGTCGCAAGCGACACTTTGTTATGTTACGGAATGTTAGGTAATATAACTAAAAGAGATAATAATTAGGAGGATTTGAAATGATTAATAAAGATATGACTATCGCAGATATAATAAAAGTTAACATGGGTATCGTACCTATTCTTTTAAATTCAGGAATGCACTGTATAGGATGCCCTTCAGCACAGGGTGAATCACTTGCAGAGGCATGTATGGTACATGGAATTGATGTTGATTCATTAGTTGATACAATCAACGAATTCCTTGCAAACGTTGAAACTGCTGAGGCATAAGTTCAAGACTAAGAAGCTCAGTTATAAGCATAAAAGGAAATAACAGGCAATTGTAATTATACAGTTGCCTGTTATTTCCTTTTTTTCTTTTACTTATCCAAAAATGATACAATAGGGATAGATTTTTTCGGGGAATAAATAGCACCAAAAATAGTACTAAAAAACAGCTGATGTGTTCGAAATGAACTCAGCAGCTGTTTTTATAATGATAATTATAAATAATTATAAATTAATCTTTCCTTCCTGACCTTCGATTACATAGTAAGCTGTGTACTCTTCAGGCTTGATGTAAACCTTAACATCCTTAATTCCTGTTTTCTTTCCGCCGTTAGCGATGTAATCAGCCTTAGCAGCCTCAACGAGTGATTCTGTATCAGCTTCTATACCTTTGTACTGTACGAATACCTTTGTTTCAGCTTTCTTAGCTGTTGTCTTTGTTTCAGCCTTTGTCTCAGCTTTTTTAGCTGTTGTTTTTGTTTCAGCCTTCTTAGCTGTTGCCTTTGTCTCAGCTTTCTTAGCAGCTGGTTTAGCTTCAGCTTTCTTTGTCTCAGCCGGTTTAGCTTCTACCTTTTTAGCTTCAGTTTTTTTCTCAACCGGTTTAGCTTCAACTTTCTTTTCTGCAGGCTTTACTGCAGCTTTTGTTTCAACTTTGTCTGCAACTGGTTTTGCAGCAGCTGTTTTCTTTGTTGTTGCCATAATAATCCTCCTTGAACTCCGGGTTTGTCTAGCATATAAAAATAAGTGTAAAACCGAGTTTTCAATATATTGTTTTTTACCTTAATTATCTATGTAAATAATAAATTAAGGCTAAAAATATATTACAACTATGGGCGATTTTATGCA
>JAILRH010000085.1 GCA_024698345.1 Lachnospiraceae bacterium
GCCAAGAAAAATAAGTAAGAGAAAGGAATTAATCATAAATACAATAGCTGATATGGAACATTATCAAAAACATAAAGAATCAGTAAAAAAAGAGGAACGTAAAAGCTTTGGAGAAGAACTTTTGTATGCATTAAAAAATAATGTAATGATTGTTGAAGAAAGATTGTTTAGCGAGTATCAAGGATTTTACGTGTATTTACCTAAAAATATGAAATGCGATAATCCATATGTGATTGTTACCAGACCGAAAAGCAACAGATATACTGTTGAGATGGATACAACTAAAGAAATGGGAGTTTGCCAGAGAATTGATTATTGTTTAGATAATCTTAATAAAGATATGAAACGTCATAACATCAAACTCAGAGAATATATAATTCAGCAGGAAGAGGCACACACCACACTTAGCAAAGGAAATATATTCGATGATGTAGTATACAAACTGACAGAGCGATTAAATAAGATTGATGAAGAGTTAAAGGAGGAATCACTATGAGTATTGAATATAATGTGCCAAAGGTAACAGTAGGAAGATTTGTTCAGGAAATGAGTCAGATGTATTTAGCATTATTTGCAAAGGAATGGCCTTTGTCTAAATTGCCAGCTCCTTTTGTTTGGGGACCGGCAGGAGTAGGAAAAAGCGAAAGTGTATACCAGATAGCGGATAGAATTAGCGAACAAACTGGTAAACACGTTAAAGTAACAGATATTCGCTTGTCGATGTTTTCTCCAATTGATTTAAGAGGGATTCCTGTTGCAGATAAAGAAAAGGAATTTACAGTTTGGCTTAAGCCAAAGATATTTGAACTTGAAGAATCGGAAGATACGATTAACATTTTATTCTTTGATGAATTATCAAGTGCTCCACAGCAAGTTCAGGCGGCTGCATATCAGATTACATTAAACCACTGCATAGGAGAACATAAGTTGCCGGAAAATTGTATTATCATCGGCGCAGGAAACAGGACGATTGATAAATCTGTAGTGTTTAAAATGCCAAATGCATTGGCAAACCGTCTTCAACATTATGAAATTACAGTCGATTTTGAAGTTTGGAAAGAATGGGCAATTAATAATAGGATTCATCCATATATTGTCGGATATCTTTCGTTTGATAATACCAAATTATGTCAGGAAGAAATACCGGCAGAACAGATTGCATTTCCATCTCCAAGAACTTGGACTTTTTTATCGAATATTCTCTGGGTAATGGATGGTGTAAAAAAAGTTGAGGATATGTACACTCAAATAGCGGCTTGTGTAGGTGTTGATACGGCTATAGCTTTTATTGAATGGGTAAAAAAACAGAAAGAATTACCAAATGTCGCAGATATTTTTAAAGGAAAGTTCAGTAAATATCCGGCATCGTCGGATGCATTATATGCATTGATTATTTCTATGGTTTCTTATGTGGAGAAAAAAGAAAAGAAATCAGGGAACGGAGTTTTAAAACCTGAATTGGAAAATATGGCTGTATACGCATCAAAGTTTTCATCGGATTATCAGGCCGCCTTATATACAAATTTAGAACAGATAAAATCGGTAAAGGATAAACTTAGTACAGTCAAATTATACAAGGATTATAAGAGACGTACTGCACTATAAATTCTGAAGAGGTGATTATAAATGAATGTGGAATCGACTATTGATAAAAAAATGCTTGTTGGAAAACTGTCTGACGCTAGAACTTCATTATTGCTGAAGATGCCTTTTTATGGAACGTTATTAATGAATTTACGATTTGGATTGGCAAAATGTGGTACAGCAAGTACAGATATGAAAAGGATATTATGGGATCCTGAATTTTTAAACAGATTGCAGACAACAGAAATTGAGTTTGTTATGCTTCACGAGGTCATGCATTGTGTCTTAAATCATGTTGTAAGAGGAAAAGGTAAAATAGGAATCTTGTATAATATTGCGGCAGATATTGTTGTAAATTCGATTATTTTGGAAACAATAGGTGCAAGTGAGTTCAAGGTTGATGGAGTAGAAGCAATGCATTTAACCCCAAATGATGAAGAGGGAAGAAAATACTCAGCTGATGAGGTTTATAATCAATTATGTAATAAGTATAAAAATGAGATAGATGATGTGGAAAAACTTATGAATAGCTTAAATAAAGAATATGGCTTAGGTATTGATAAACATTCAATTTGGAACAAAACTTCCTGCCTCCAGGAGATGAAGGATGAATGGGAAAGAAATCTCAGTGAAGCGATTAAGAGGTGTAGTAATAATAGTATTCCTGCAATGTTTAGAGAGATTTATGAACAGGATGTAAAGGAATCATCTGTTGACTGGAGAGAGGTGTTATTTGAATTTGTACAGGTTATAGCAGATTCTTTTGAGTATTCTTTTACCCCACCGGATAGGCGATTTTCAGATGAAAATTATATATTTCCTGCATTCAATGAAATGGAGGGAGAAAAAGTTGAAAATATATGGACGCTGGTTGATACATCAGGAAGTATAAATGAAGAAGAATTAGCGACAATCATGGTTGAAGTGAAAGCTGCAATAGAACAGTTTTCGTATTTTAAGGCAAAGTTAAGTTGTTTTGATACGAGGGTGACGGAACCTATTGATTATGAAAATGTTGAAGATTTAAAAAAGGTAAAACTTTCAGGTGGCGGAGGTACGAGTTTTAAGTGCATATTTGAGTATATGAAAGAGCATATGGATGGTACACTACCTACAGCAATAATAATACTAACAGACGGATACGCACATTTTCCGGAAGAAGGGGCAAGTTTAAATGTACCTGTATTATGGGGATTGATAAATAACGATACTGAGGCACCATGGGGAAAGACGTTACATATAAAAACAAAAAAGTAAGTTTCAAGAAATGTTTCAAAAAACGTTCAATTAATAAAGTGATGATACAATCCAAGGATGCTATAAAGAAATTATAAAGAATGAGCTCATCTTTATAAAATAAAAAAATGGAGGAAAAAACTATGTTAAAAGCAATTAGAAAATTAATGAGAAAAGGTATCGTAGGTTTTATGGTAGTGGCACTTATGGTGGCAGGAATTACAGTTGAATCAACAAAGAGCGTTGCGGCTGCAACACCAACTTTTGGTTATATGGCAAGTTCATGCACTTTATATGGAAATGTAAAAGATCAGGATTACAGGTCTTTTACGGTAACAATTAATAACTGGGTAAATGGCTATAAATACACTATAAGTTCATCAAACAAAAGTGTTTGTTCATATAGTAATTTGTCTGTAAATTCGAAATCAGGAGTTCATTTTACTTTACAATCCGGGGATGTGGGAACATCAACCATCACTTTAACGATGTGTAATGGTAATGGAAAAGTGGTACAAACAAAAAAGATGAGTGTTACGGTTACTACAAAGGGAATGTCTGTACCAACTTCTCTACGAAGAGTATCTGCAACAGCGACAAGTGCGAAACTAAATTTTAAGAATTCCACAACAACATATGTGACCGGATATAGAATTCAAGTGTCAACCAGATCTGATTTTAATACAACTGTTGTCAACCAGATTGTAGGAAATAAAAACACTGTAAATATCAATGTAACAGGTTTAAAGAAAAATACAACGTATTATGCACGTGTTGCAGCAACATCAACAAACGGTAAAAAGACTTATAGGAGTGGATGGAGTAATACAGTTAAATTCACGACACCAAATTTTTAATCTTTGATGTATTTCCGGAATGAGTGATGACATAAGCCGGTTATTATACCGGCTTGTGTCAAACATATATTTTTCGAGGATGTTTAAAAAAGGAGGAACAGTTGAATATATTTAATATATTAAATCAAGGGCAAAATATACCAATAGTGTATAAGTGTGATTTATTCTCTTTTCCTTGTGTTAGTACTGAACAATATATATATATGGATATCATTGCCGGACAGAATGGAGAATTTATTAATATTTTCCCATATATCGGAGAAAAAGAATCAGATAAATTTATCGATATATATGTATATGTTGATAATGAAATTAAGAGATTTATTATTCTTCCAGGGTATAAACTTAATGAAAAGGATGAAGAACATTTTATACACTTAATAAGAAATTCATATTCCAAATATCATGTGAACTCAGAATTACTTAAAAATATAAAGACATTGTATCCAGATTATAATATCGGTAAATTGATTCAAAAAGATGAATATAATGTCTTGTTTGAAATGCTATATTTTACAAGTTATAAGTCAGGAATAAAAGAAATAGTATACAAGGCAGAGTTACCACACATTGCATATGATATAGATAATTACGAATATATCAATCTTATAGGAAGCACACCGGAAAGTATTTTAGATATGCCAATAAAATGTTTGCGATATTTCGAAACGACGGAAATGAGCAGATGTATTAGAAATGCATCTGACAGAAGAATAAAAAGGGAATCATATAAAACTTTTTCAAATCGAATAAACAAATACAATAATATAAGTGAGTTTCAATGGAAATACCTTGAAGATTTGACCAAACAGTTCATCTGGAAAAGGTATTTCTTTACACTCCAAATCGTTTCTGAATTTCTGACTAAACGAATAGTATTTAATATAACGATAATAATCATCTTCTGCTATAGAACTCATAATGCAAAATAGTTTTCTGTTATAGAATTTTGGGAAGCTTCCTTTTTCCCCCATTGTTTGTTTGGTCAAATCTTCAAGGTATTTCCATTGAAACTCACTTATATTATTGTATTTGTTTATTCGATTTGAAAAAGTTTTATATGATTCCCTTTTTATTCTTCTGTCAGATGCAT
>JAILRH010000092.1 GCA_024698345.1 Lachnospiraceae bacterium
ACCAGAGATTTGCCTCCACCTTCCTTCAGATTCCACCTCACGATGGACACCCTTGGTCTTGGCTGTATCCTTCCCACTACTAGGGTGGATTAGGGACTTTCACCCATTAGAAACGTGCGCCACAAGGCGCACATAAAAAGAAGCGTTGCAAAGGTTATTTGCAGCGCTTCTTTTTTCGACTCATGTCACTTAATTTATCAATTCATATCTGTTAACTTATCACGTTATTATTCAATAATTATTTACTCTCCAATTATTTACTCTCCTGTGTGGCTTCCACTGATCCCACTATGTAATTAATGAACTGACTTGCCGTTCTTCCGGAAATTCCTCCGTGACTGAGTTCCCACTTATTAGCTTCAGCCTTCAATTCATCATCTGACATTGTAACGCCTGCTTTTCTTGCAAGTTCAATTACAATATTAAAGTATTCTTTCTGACTTGGTTTTGAATAGTTAATAGTAACACCAAATCTGTTTACAAGGGAAAGTTTTTCCTCGATTGTGTCTGATTTGTGCATTCCATTCTCCACCTTGACATCTGAACGGTCATTCCATGTTTCCTTAATGAGATGTCTTCTGTTACTTGTAGCATAAATAAGAATATTATCCGGCTTAGTTTCTACGCCGCCTTCGATAACTGCCTTTAAGAACTTGTACTCTATCTCAAACTCTTCAAAAGACAAATCATCCATATAAATGATAAATCTGTAATTTCTGTTCTTTATCTTGGCAATAACCTCTGAGAGATCTTTGAACTGATGCTTATAAATCTCAATCATTCTAAGACCTCTGTCATAATATTCATTAACAATGGCCTTGATACTTGTTGATTTACCGGTACCACTGTCACCAAACAGTAAAACATTATTGGCCTTTCTTCCCTCCACAAAAGCCTCAGTGTTATCAACAAGTTTCTTTTTCTGAATCTCATATCCAATAAGGTCAGACAACACAACCTTATCCATATTGTTAATTGGAATAAATCTCACACCATCCTGACCTTCAGCAATTCGAAATGCCTTGTTAAGTCCAAACATTCCAACTCCGAAATCCTTGTAAAATGTTGTGACACAGTCAAAGAACTCATCTTCGCCGTCACACTGTTCCAGTTTTTCACTGAGTTTTCTTACCTTCTCACTCACATTCTGATTGTACATCAATTCTTTCTTTTCAATAGACTTATAATCTGAAATGCGGCTGAAACAGTCAACATTGAGAATCTCTTCTATTTGTGAAAAATCATAATTGAACAATTCCATGAAAGCCTTAAAATCATTCTTTGCAAAATAATTTACACTTCCATCACTTGCCCCTACTTTTTCACAGGTAATACTAAACGGATTCTCATTAGTTATAAGAAGAAATGTCAGATAGTTATGCCAAAGATTCTTATCAAAAGCATAATCCGTGGCCACCTCAAGAATTCTTTTAATCTGGGTATAAACTCTGATTCTAAGAGAATCTACACTATCCTTTTCTCCCTCTAAATCCTCAAATATGCTGCTAAGATTCATCAAAATTGACTCACTTGGCATATCTCCATATATAAGCAACTTTGAAACTATATGATTCATTGTTCTTTCCTCTCTGTACGTTATATTGTTATTATCTATAATACAACTTCATTACTGTTATTCTGCATTGTTTCTATTTAAGAAAGCCTCTTCCCAATACTCTTTCTTTTCTTCGTAAATCTCATTCAACCAATCGATAACCTTATCTCTGGCATCGTCATCAAAATCAAACTCTTTTGAGATTTTCTTATCGTCAGGAGTATTCACAAAACTGTTTGGCTCAGGAAACACAATCGCTGTGAGTTTTCCCTCCTCAAATGATTTCACAAAAAAACGCATTCCTCTCTGGCTTCCGGAAAATCCTGCTTTTGATAATCCTCCAATCGGCATTCCCATCTTTGTAATCATTATCTCTCTCTCCTTTACAACATCAATGCATTCATCATATATCTTCAATGCATTCATCTATACATCATCAATGCCATTCATCTACACAACATCAAATGCATTCATTAGGAAACAAACCACTTGCTTATGTCTGTTTCTTTACCATTCTTGTTGACGCATCTGCAGCGCATGTCATATTCCTTTCCATCTTCCTTGAACATTCCACCCAGGAAAAGAATCATTCCGTTTTTGTTTATCTGCATATTGCATCTTGCATATGAAGAATCATCAACAAAATCTGTTTTGTATGTATAAAGTTTTGTTGACTTAAGAGTCTTAGCATTCAACTTATATACAGTTGTGACATTCCCCTTGCTTGAACTGTAATATATATCTTTATTATATACAGAAATATAGTCAGCCTTTATCTTTTTTGCTGTTTTTCCTTTTTTATTGCAAACTTTAATATAATCAAGCCCAAGACTTCCGTCTGTGTACACATTAAACTCCACTGCATGGAATGTATATTTCTTATTTTTATAAACTGTATAATCTACTTTCTTTTCTTTTTTTCCTTTGAAAGTTATTCTGTAATACTCTTTAATGTTATAATATTCATTGTATTTGAGTACATATAAATACTTTCCATCAGTGGAAAGGGCACTTACTTTCTTCTTTTTGTATACTAATTTTTTCCCTGATCCGTCAGGATTCATTTTATAGACCTTACCATACAAACTGCCTTTTTCACCATCCAGTTTCATCATGGTCGGTTTAATATAATATATCTTACCTTTATGGTAAATCATGTCAGAACCTTTTGCTATTTCTTTTACTGAACTTCCATCCTTGTTCATAGAGTAAATCTTATGAATGGATTGTTTGAATCCGCTGTAACCTCCAAAAGTTGCAGTCTCAAATTCATTCCCTTCAATGATTAACTTATCACCACAGACAAATACCTTTCCAATATATTTAATTTGGCCCGGTGTATAGATTACTTCTGATTCTCCGGTCTCACTGTCATATCGTACCAGTTGTGTCTTTCCCTCTGCAGGTGCAACAACATAACTGTACTTTCCATCAGTACAACTATCATCGAAAATATTTGATGCCTCAATCACATTATCTCCACATATTATAATAAATGCAAAAACAAATACAAACGATAATACTTTAATAATCCTATTCATATATTCCTCCAATTACATATATCAAATACCAATTCTCCAATATTTCTGTTCTTTTAATCCTCAAAGTGCACAATTGCATTCTACTATAAAAACTAGAGCCCTGTAAATACATTATTTACAAGGCTCTAACATTATATTCATATTATGAGAAGCACTTCGTGCTTTCATAATCTCGAAATACTTCGTATTTCTCGGTAAGTTATTAGCAAACTCCCTGAGCAAGCATAGCTTCAGCTACTTTCTCGAATCCGGCAATGTTAGCACCTACTACGTAGTTACCTTCAAAACCATATCTCTTAGCAGCGTCATCAATGTTGTGGTAGATGTTAATCATAATCTGCTGTAACTTGCTGTCAACTTCTTCGAATGTCCAAGAAAGTCTCTCAGAGTTCTGTGACATTTCAAGAGCTGATGTTGCAACACCACCTGCGTTTGCAGCCTTACCACCAACGAACCAAACTCCGTTCTCCTGTAAGTACTCTGTTGCATCGATTGTTGTAGGCATGTTAGCACCTTCACATACACACTTACATCCGTTAGCTACTAACTGCTTAGCATCATCGATAAGTAACTCGTTCTGTGTAGCACATGGAAGAGCGATATCACATTTGATCTGCCATACTCCACGTCCTTCATGATACTCTGCTGATGGTCTAGCAGCTGCGTACTCTGTAAGTCTTGCTCTCTTAACTTCTTTTACTTCCTTAAGAAGTTCAACGTCGATTCCTTCAGGATCATAAATCCAACCTGTAGAATCAGAACATGTAACAACCTTTGCACCCATCTGGTGTGCTTTCTGGATAGCGTAGATAGCAACGTTACCTGCACCTGAAACTACTACTGTCTTACCTTCCATAGACTCGCCGTGGCACTTTAATAATTCCTGTGTTAAGTAAAGTAATCCGTAACCTGTAGCCTCTGTTCTAGCAAGTGATCCACCGTATGTAAGACCCTTTCCTGTAAGAACACCTTCATATAATCCACGGATTCTCTTATACTGTCCGAACATGAAACCGATTTCTCTTGCTCCTGTTCCGATATCACCAGCTGGTACGTCTGTGTCAGCTCCGATATATTTGCAAAGCTCTGTCATGAAGCTCTGGCAGAATGCCATAATTTCTCTATCTGATTTACCCTTAGGATCGAAATCAGAACCACCTTTACCACCACCGATTGGAAGGCTTGTAAGTGAATTCTTGAAGATCTGCTCGAAACCTAAGAACTTGATAATACCAAGGTTTACTGATGGGTGAAGTCTTAAACCACCCTTGTATGGTCCGATTGCTGAGTTGAACTGAACTCTGTAACCTGTGTTAACCTGAACCTGTCCCTTATCATCTACCCAAGGTACTCTGAACTTGAACTGTCTTTCAGGCTCGCAAATTCTCTCGAGTAAAGCTTCCTTTCTGTAAAGGTCTTCGTTCTTGTCAATAACAGGTCTTAATGAATTTAATACTTCATCAACTGCCTGTAAGAACTCAGGTTCACTTGCATTTTTTTCGTGTACTTTTGCTAATACTTCATCAACGTATGACATCATTGATCCTCCTTAAAAATAACATATTTTACTTAACCTCAGGTTCCGCAATCGCCTACGAACCCAATTAGGGATAGTATAACAGCAATAATTAATTATTTCAAGTTTAAATAGGTTTAAACTTTCTTTTTTAAGGTCAACTGATTGTTTTACCTTGTTTTATTAACTATGCCAATCAGAAACTTTCCGACAATCGCCTCTGAGGTTTGTCCTTTTATTAGAGCGTTATCACTTTAACGTTTTAAATTAACGCTCCATTTTTTATTTTATCAGAAAATCTTCATTATTTAATACCTTTATTATATTTTTAATAAAATAAAGTTTCAGCATGTATCACCCCTGCATTTTATATTATCATATTAATATTATTATGCATCCCCCTAATAATATTAACACAATATCTCTTAGGTATTTCTGATGTATTTTCACTTTGACTTTTCACTTTGGCATTTTCACTTTGGCATCTTCACTTTGGCATTTTTGACTTTGGCATTTTCACTTTGGGTAGCTGAAAACGGTCTTTGGTTTGCATACTCAAGCGGAAACCTAAAAGTTTTTTCAGCACTGGCAAAATGACTCAATGCCAGAGCAATCACTTTGTCAGCTCAACCTGACGAAACAAGGATTGATGCCACTCCAAGTCCTTCTCCCAGGAATCCGCTCCTGCCATTTCATCACTTTCTACAACATCAAAATACTTTCCAAGTGGTCCCTCCCCTTCTTTGCTTCCAACAACCGATGCCCCGTGTTCAATGTACACATCCTTCTCAAAAATCAAACTCGCCTTTCCTTTTTGCATTAATCCATCACTCCTTAAATATTTTTCTAAATATTTGCTTTTTTCTTCATTTTCACACTGAGCATACTTTTTGTTATTATTACTAATTCTGCCCAAATTGAATTGATAATCTTTGCATAAGCCTCTAAAATAGAAGTTACTGATGTTTTACATTCAAAAATTATTATGTAATAAGCAAAGGAGAATTATACTATGAACAATAACAATAATAATAATAATAATAATAATAATAATAGTAATATTACTATGAAAAACAAAAAACTCATACGTTATTGTTGTATACCTGTTGTTGCTGTTATTATATTTGTAGCAATATTATCCCTAACAAAACTTTCTACCCTGTCCATCTTGGTACGAGACAAAAAGCTTGTAAAAAATGCGCACGTTTATGTACTCAACAATGGCGGTGGAATGTCAACTCATAATTCACCAAATCGAATTCTGCTCTCTTTTGGTTATGAGGATGTATCTAATACTCTGCCTAACAAGTTTGACATTATCTTATACAGAAAAGAAAAGGGAGGGTCCTACAAAATACATAAAATCATTAAGAATGTTACACGAAAAGAACTGGAGAATGAAAAAATAGAATATTTGGACACGGAAGTATCTCCAAGAACAGAATATTTATATAAAACAAGAATACTTGTATCTTCCCCATCAAAAAAATACTACTCGAAAATGAGTGAAGAAATCGAGGCTTACACTTGCAACTATACAGGAGTATACAGTGTTGAGTGTCTGACTAAAGATAGCGTTATTCAAAATTCACAATCACCTTATGAAATAACCATAAGAATAAAAAATAACGATCCTAATAACGGTAGAACAATTATTGCCACTGATGACCTTGAATACTATATATCTGACACTCCAACAATACCGGATGAAATCAGTCAGACTAATTGCAATTACGATACCGACAAGCATTACAATGACTTAGTGGCAAACCTTAATTTTACACAATACAGTACAGACAATAGCAATTGGAATTCAATCCCTTACCGTGAAAACAATAGTAATTGGGATTTTAGCCCAAACGAAGGTATCGAACTTCCAGAAACAGACTGGCTCTATCTCAAAGGTACTATCACAACTTATGACGACTCGCCATTTCATTTCTACGACGGAATTGATGATCCTAAGACATGTGGCATTAAAAATTTTTCTCAGGCAATATATTACTTAGGCACAAAAGTTATTCCAAGAGAAAAAATGACCTGTGATTTAAATTTCAATACAAATACAGGTTTTGCCGAAATGGGCAAACCCGAAGGTTGGGATCAGGATTATTATTAGAAGAAGCCCGTCTTACGTAGCGTATATAAAACGAGAGAAGACTCCCACTTGACACACATGAGATAACTTACAAATTTAGTTATCGACAACGATAGCGATTATTTATACTCGCTATCGTTACGTGCGTATAGTGGGAGTCTTTTTTCTTACCCCACCTTCACTTTGTTTAGAGGAGGGGGCATCTGCTTCTTAATTACATAATTACAGTACATAATCTCTATCAACAGTAACTACAGTATAATAATGATTATCGTATCCATTTATAACTTTCTGAATCTTTTCTTTTAATTCATCCGGTTCCATCTTTACTGTATAAGGAAGCACAACATCAAAAATAAGATTCGTATGTGTCTCGCCTGTTACCATTCTAAAATCATGCATCGAGAGATTCTCATCAATTTTCTTCAACAATTCTTTTACTATTTTTCTTGTAGTATTTACCACCTCGTTATTTACCTCGATTGGATCCATATGAATTACAGCATCACAATTCAATTTGTCTTTTAATTCTTTCTCAACTCTATCAATCATATCATGAATAACAAAAATATCTCCATCTCCCGGAACTTCTGTGTGAAGTGAAATCATCACTCGTCCAGGGCCATAATCATGAACCACTAAATCATGGATTCCAACAATTCCTTCATGGGCCATAACTATCTCTACAATCTGATCCACAAACTCCTTCTTTGGTGGCTGACCAAGCAAAGGCGAAATTGTATCTGATGCCACTTCGTAACCTGCTTTCAAGATAAACAAAGCAACAATCAAACCACAGATTCCGTCCACATTTATTCCGACATATTTGTTTATAAGAGCGGCAATCAAAACAACTGACGTAGCTCCAACATCACTAATACTGTCAACTGCCGTAGCCTTCATAGCTGCAGAATCTATCTTTTCCCCAATAGAGTTATTATAGTAAAACATATATAACTTAACCAGAATTGACATTATCAACACGACAAACGTCACCATCTCAATGTCCACTGCAGTTGGATGAATAATTTTTACTACAGAACTTCTGGCAAGTTCAAATCCCATCAATATAATAAGCACTGCCACTCCAAGTCCTGATATGTACTCAATTCTTCCATGTCCAAAAGGATGTTCAATATCCGGTTTTTTCCCCGACAATCTAAAGCCCACCAATGTAATTATAGATGAACCTGCGTCCGAAAGGTTGTTGAATGCATCTGCCTGAATTGCAATAGACCCACTCAAACTACCTATTACAAATTTTCCTAAAAACAATAATATATTGAGCATTATCCCAACAATACTGCACAGCGTTCCATATACTTTTCTCACCTTATCTTCTTTATCTGATTTTATAAATATTTTTGCCAGTAGTGTAATCATAACTTACTCCTTGAATATATTTACAATTGTATTTATTTATTATTATATTTATTTCATTTTACAACTATTATATTCTTTTAACTCCGTTTTGTAAAATAAGGATTCAGCATATTACAGTTGCCTTACAACAATTCTGTAATAATACTGAATCCTTATTACTCTTTCACGTATTCAATTCTACGAAAATGTCACTCTATTATTTCAAGAAATCCAAATCACCATCATAAGAACTTACATTGAGCACACTGCCCTTATAAACGATGTTCTTAGCAATGATTCTTCCTTCCATATTAAATGTTGAAGACTCAATGGTAACTGTACCGTTTGGCGCATATATAAGTCCTTTAAATCTTGCGTATGAAGATCTGATTGTAATATTTCCATTGCTTGCAAGCAATGTTCCACCATTTGCATAGTTATCATATATTGGAGACTCTATAAATATATCCTCATCCGCAATCTGTGCATCTGTTTCAGGTGTATCTATTGCTCCGCATACTCTTGTTCCATTTGCAATATTTGTTACAACTGCGTTAAACGAAACAGGAAGCACTGCTTCACATGTATTTGAAATGTTAAGAATAGATGTGTTCACTTCAATATTTGTGTTTGAATGCATTGTTCCACCGACAGTAATAATTGCACCGTCTAATTCTATTCCGTTTGTCTCATTTTCATTATTTAATGAGATAAGTGCGCCGTCGCCAAATATTTTATTATAGTCAGGTTTCTTCTTAGTATCAAGAATAAATCCGTCTCCCTCAAGAGGAATGATTCTTCCGTCTTCAAGTAATGCCTCATGGCAGATATAATACTCTCCGTTTTCGGCATAACTAAAATCATCAATTGCAATTACTGTTTCTGTCGAAGACACTTTTTCAAATCCATCAAGACTCAAAGAGATCTCACTCTCATAAACAGTATCATTTGTTTCTGCATTAACAATTCTTATTATTTCTTTAGCATTCTCAATTCTGTTCTTAAATTCATTTTTAACTGCCTTAGAAATAACAAGTTCATCTGTATTCTTAAGAATCTTCTTTGACAATGTAACATTTCCGGAAATATCAACATATGAAGCATCAATCTCCTCTACTGCTACAGTCTTTGTGCTGTGGGTCACCAGATAAGAACCGTCATATACTGATGCCTCAATAGTATATTCTCCGGCTTCGCTTTCAGCCGTGTTCCATGTCACTGCGTGATCAATATAACCTGATACCATAATCTCATCAAGTTCTTTGCTGTAAGTCTTTACAACATTTCCTTGTGAATCTTTAATGCTAATTACGCTAACCAGATTCTTGGCAGTATTCTTGTCAGAATTGTTGTATACTCTGTGCTCAATCTGAGCATTATTGTACTGCATATACTCATTATCATCTGATGTCAGCCTGTCTGCAATATTTTCGGTATAGCGAACAACCGGTAAATAAATATCATCTGCCGGTACAGCTATACGCTTTCCAATTGCATCGGTAAATGTTAATGTAATATCCTTAAGTACAGGTGCATCTTTTCCAACCTTTAATCCCTCCATAGTCTGAGGAATATTGAAGTTAATCTGTTCACCCTCATATAAATGTTCAAACTTCTTTGTAAACACTGAACCATCATACAACGTTCCTGTAAATACAAGGTCAGTAGCCTTGTTTCCGTTTTCGTTTACAACATACTTGCTTTCTTCATTCGAAATAATATACTGTTCAATCTGATCAAGTGTTGTATCATCTGAAAGTTCATAGAACTTTCCTGCCACTGATGAAGCCCCTTCATCACTGTCACTCTCTTTGTAAAGATTGCCGTATGCTTCTCTGTTAGTATCATTACCAACTGTCAACATAGTAATGTTCTTTTCATTAGCAGCGTTAATAATTCTGTCAGCATCATTTACAATATTCTCGTCTTCTGAATCTGAAACGTTAATAATATATCTGCTGTCATAACTTTCAAAGTTATATGATGAAATAATATCTTCAAATTTCTTTCCACCGATAGCCTTCATTGAGATATTTGAAAATCTGAATGAAGATATCTGTGAACAATTATGACTTGAATGGAATATAATTGGTCCATATCCGTCTCCTTCTACTTCTCCAACATTAATATTTTCCATAACAAGGTTATCATTGTCATATACAGATGCGAGATTATTCTCAACAACCAATTTGATATGGTGTTCCGAGCTGGTATTCTTTACAGATACACTCTTAATGGTTGTTTTCGAGTTTGATTTACCATTTCTAAACTTTGTTAAATCATTTGGTCTTATCTTATAAAGGTAAAGGCCGCCACTTCTTAATAATACACAGTAACCTTCAATCGTATTATCCTTTATTGAAGTATTAAACAAAAATCCTGCACCCTCAATTGTGTGCCAGTTATTTCCATCCTCCTTTTTAACATCAAACTCAAGTACTTTCTTTGTCTCATTATTACCTTCAAGATATAAGAAATCCTTATTTGCTTCATAACAATATCCAATCATTCTGATGCCATCATTTTCATACAGGATATGCTTTGGAATATTGTACTTAGCATAGCTGGTCTTTGGTTCTATATAATCTATGTGGTCATATTCCTGCCATGCAAATGTATCTTTTGCAGTATAATGTGTTGACTTTGTTGCACCAACATTTACACTGTATCCAAGTTTCTCTAAACTCTTTTTAATTTCTTCAATCTTGTCTGCATACTTATTTGCAATCTGTGCATCCTCTGTTCCTGTTGCAAGCACAAGATCTACTGTCTTCTTTTCTCTGATTTTAACTGAGACATTGGCACTGTCTTTCGCTGCAACTAATTCGTCTTTATCAGCATTTGTAAGAACAGCCATTTCCTGTCCTGATACGATAAATGTTGTTATTGCATTTTTAACTACTGTCTCACCGGCAGTTATTTCAGCTTCAAGTACATATGTACATGCCTCTGTTGTATCAAGATTAACTTCATCAAGCACAATACTATCAATACTATCAATACTATCTTCACCAATTTCAACTACGCCATTCTTAACTTCTTTTGTTTTTCTCATAAGATGCCAGTTGATAACCAAATCACCTTCTACTTCATCGGCATTTTTAAGGTCTATTGCCGCACGCAACGAAGCCTTCACACTATCACCCTTATTTGCAACCTGAATAACCTGTCCATAATTTTCAGATTCTTTGTCCGCATTATAAAATGCAATATTCAGTTCTTCTGCAGCAAAAGCCTTGTTGACAGTAAACATATTTGAATACTTTGCTGCCACTTCATTATTGAAGCTGTTAATTACCTTTGCAACTACTCTGTATGAACCGTTAGGATAATCAGCAGTGTTGAATACAAGGGCTTCATTATCAAGATCAATCACCTCTCCGTCAGGAGTTACAACTGAAACTGTAAGATATCCTTCTTCAGGATTAAACGAACTGTTAACCGTAATATTAACATTTTCATCACTGTTAAATATTGATGCATTTTCACCTTCATCTGTTGTAAATGATATATCATCAATGCTTGCCTTGATCGTATTCTGTTCTCTTACCATCAATTCAAGATACATAGCTGTTGCAAGGGGATCTGCAAATACGCTTCCGTCTTCTGCCTGCAAATCATAATACTCTGACACATCATACTCACTGTCCATCTTTAATTTGAACAATGCTGTATTGAAATGCTGATAAACATTTTCCAGTTTGTCTGAGCTAAGATTTGTTAATGACACAGCATTTTTATCAAGGTAACTTCTAAGTTTTGCTATCTCAGCCGAAAACTCAGTCTTAAGATTCATCTCATCATTAATACAATCTGCAAGAATGTTAGCTATATCAGCTGTAAGTTCGGCATTTGACTTAAGCCCCGGCTGATAACCAAAACCACCATCCTTATTCTGATTTGAGAAAATATATCTTGCAGCATTTGTCATTGCATCTGTTTCACCTAATACTTGCAATGCTTTCAATGCAATCTTTGTATCAAGAATGTCGCTTTCGTAGTTTTTTGCAAGGCCAAAACCACCGTCGGAGTTTTGGAGGGATAATAATTTTTCTATCCTTCTTTTATCCTTTTTATAATCAATAATTAAGCACTGCGATAAAACTTCAATATTATTAATATAATTTTCTGTTGGCATCTCACAAATAACATCACTACGATAATAAAATAGCAAATTACAACTATGTTCTAACAATGATTCTTTTTTTTCTTCTAGATAATTTAAATATACAACAGATTTTTCCTGTGTTTTCAAGTCACAATCATAATAATATAAGTAACTTATTATTTTATCAATATCTTCTGTTTGCACCACTTTCACTTTCTTTTCAGAATCTGCTTTAATCAAGTAATTATTTGAAAAAATTAGTGTAATAGTAATTAACAATGTCATTATTTTACTAAATTTACTCATTTTCATTTCCTCTCTAATAGTTTTTTTTGTATATGCAATTATTATCACACAGTCGCATAATACAAATCATTCAATGATAATTTTTCCGTATCCACAGCATTTAAAGATACATTCCAACTTATTTCGGGTGTTTGACATTTTAATAAATCTAAATCAATATTCCATTCCTCTGTACTATAATCTTTTACATCTATAAGCAATAAATCACTGATAATTTTCAAGACTTCATTATTACAATCTTTTTTACGAACAAAAGCGATTCCTATTTTTGTATTTAGCATACAGATAATACCAACATTCTTGTTAATAATTCTCGCCCATTCCTCTCCTGCACCAGTATCCCAATCCAGTTTCAATTCTTGATCAATTTGCAACACACCGCCAAGAAGTTCTTTAACTTCTTGTAAATCTTTATAGACTTTTCTCTCTTTTGCTTTCACAAATACTTCATTTAAACTATTCATTTATCTCTCCATTTCGCCACAAATAGACTTTATAAATACATATTATTATGGTCCGTCAATCAGATTTTCGAGTTATAAAAACAAACTTTTTATCTTGGATTACCTGGGCACCCATGCACAAATCCTGTTTTGGTTCTATATATATTTATATAATTTGTCAACTCCCCATCGCCAGTTACTCCAACTGGTCCATTTTCAACAAAAACTTTTGCTTTATCTGGAAAATCATTTACATTTTCTGAGCTTGGTTCCCATAATCCATATTCATCCGCATATGCAGAAGCATCTAACACTGCCTTATTCGCATCAACATCATACAAGAATTGACTTTTTCCTACTCGTCCATCCAAATGTTTTACCATTCCTTCTGAATCCAAAGTATATTGACCATTTGTCAATTCTCCTCGCGAATTAGTAAAAATATCCGGTGCCTTATAACTATCGCCCATAACACCTTCGCCTGGTTCTTCCACTTTCGGTCCTTCTGCACAACTATTATGTACACCTATGTAAATATTACCCACAAAGTATGTATGATAATCTTTAACATTCAAGTTATACACATTTATTGGCGCTTCTAATATTTCATGCTGTATTTTTTCAACAATTACATAATCACCATTTACGGTGCAAAGACAATCTCCAGCTCTTAACTTTCCTGCTTCAACAAACTTCTTATCCTTTACATAAAAAGGATGATTTGGTGTAGCAACAATTTCTTTATTTCCAACATATATATGAACCACTTTATTTGCTTTTCTTACATATGTTTTCTGAACTTTCTTAATTGAAACATTCATTGTACTACTATCAAAACTATATACCTCATCACCAACTTTTATTCTTTCAATTGGCTTTAGTCCTTCATTAGTATAAACAAATGTCCCTGCAATGAAACAACCGCCTGGTCCTTCGCCCGGTCCTTCGCCTGGTCCTTCGCCTGGTCCTTCGCCTGGTCCTTCACCTGGCCCTTCGCCTGGTCCTTCGCCCGGTTCTTCTACTTTCGGTCCTTCGCCTGTTTTTCCTTTAGCCCATTTATACAATCCATCTATTGCCTTCCCAATTAACAGATATGTTATTATTGCTAACAATTCTCCCAGCGCCTCTTCCAAATAATAAGGGTCACCACCACTCGCAAAATACTGATATATTGCTGTTATTGTTATCATAATAATACTAACAATAAGAATTGCCATGAATACATAGAATAAAACCGCCATAACTTCAGGCATCAACAAACTTCCCAAGGCAAAAAGAGCACCATAAAATACAAAATCTTCGAAGCCCGCTTTCATGTTTTTAACATAACTGTCCCACACATTTTGCCAACATATTTGTCCACCATTTAAGTTTCCGTTAACTTGGCCCTTTATCATATATCCACAAGCATATGTGTCCGGGTCCAGAACCATATATCCTGAACCTACCCACTGTCCGATTGTCAGTGTTTCTTCAGGAATAACAACCATTCTTCCATTTTTAACTGCTGTTCTTATTTCGTTAACGATTGAATTTGAAACATTAAGCTTTGCAATTTCTTCATCACAATTTTTATCTGTAATCATATGAACCGGAATATTGTTTTCCACAGCATATCCCAATGCTTTAATTGTAGAAACAGCCTCTACTCCTGTAAACAACTCAATTATTTCGTGTTCCATTGAAGATCCATATACTCCTGACTGAAGCATATATTCCTGCTCATTCTGCTTATTATTGTTTATAGAAACCACACTATGAGTATCATAGCTAATATCTAAAAACAGTCCGCCCTCATTTAACTCTGATGTACGGCCAAACATATTTGCACCAACTGTTGAAAATCCTACAACACCTGCGCTCAATGCCCTTGTTTGTACTACTTCTCTCTGGCCGGAAACAAATACATTATACCCGTCTAAATGAGCAAAGTATGATTGTCCTATAGCGTATAAGCATTTTCCCAACGCACTCTCTTTGTACATATCTTCTGACTCAGAATAATTTTTAAACTCTTCTGCAATTGCTGACAGTTCTTCCATACAATCACTTGATACATGTCCATAATCAAGCACAATTGAATACATTTCACCTGCAGTGATCATGTTTCCAACATTTCCATTAGGAATCTTTTTAGTAACATTATCAACTTTTAAATTATACTTCTGTATTGTTCCTGCTGTTACAGCTGTTCCCTCTGCTACAACTACTCCATCAACATAAAGTCTTGGAATAAATTTAATCATATATGCCGGAGCCTTAAACAGACCACCGTATTTTTTAATAATCTGTGCATCATCCTCTGTTGCAGGATCATATGCTATTGTGATTCTCTTTCCATAAATATCCGGAGCATATAATTTTTTACTAAAATCAGGTTCCTGACCAAGTGCTTCCAAAATCTTTGAATTTGTTCCAAGTGAAACAGTAATGCTCTGTGTATATTTATCCTCAATATCATCAAATGTCTCTATCTCGTTTTTCACTTTAAACGGAGTAGATAAAGGTAAATAACCAAGATCTTCAGATACTATTTCAAATCCACCAAAGCATTCTATCACATTATCATTTTCGTAATGATTTTCAACAATATAATTGAAAAGACAAGAAGCCTCAGTGTTATCAAAAAACGGTCCGAATTCATCAAGGCTGTATCCATTTATAAGCGTTCCTTCAGCAGTTTTATTTGATTCATCATGGAGATAATCATCTATTTCTTCAATATCTACATGTTTAACAAACTCAACTTTATTAAAACTTGGATCAAGCGGAATCCACATTTTTTCTCCGGCCTGTTTTCCGGTTCCTCTATAATCAGTATATGGAACGTAAACTAATACCCATACGTGTTCAAATCTGATTGACTCAATTCCTTCTCCGCCTGCTACTGTAGTTCCTGGTATTCCCTGTGCGGCCATCACCTTTGCAGCAGCCTCGATATTTTTTGCACCTGTCCATTCAATTGCCTGCTCTGCAGTTATTTCAACTTCACTTCGTGCATATTTTGCAGGTATTCCTCTGTCACGTAAAACTCCGATTAACAAACTTGCGATATCGTAGTCATTTCCGGACTTCTGCTCAAAAGTTCCAACGGCACCTTTTCTAGAGCCATAATAGAATTGCATCTGATAGTTATTTTTAATATACTGATATATCTCAAGTACACTGTTATATGAAGAAAATTCCTCTTTTATCTTATCATTAATGACTGTATCATTTGTAGACTGTGTATCTTCCGGTAACACAACCTCTTCTTCATAATCATACGAATCATCTTCTGTCTCATCCTCTGAAACAGTTTCACTTTCTATATCATCGCTTGCAATATTACTGAATGACAAATCATTGGATAAACTTATTTCTTCTACTTCTGGATCCACAAGTTGTCCGATTTTTGTTACAGTCTCATTTACATTGTAACAATTATCTCTACATAATTTTGAAGAATACTCTTCCAACAATTTGAAATTATCAACAATATCTTTTTTATAATCCGATTCATTTTCATTTACATTGTTATTATCGGATAATATCTTTGTTGCTCTGTTCTTTAACGAAACAACTTTATCATTAAAGACTTCTCCGGCCTCTTTATACCCTTTTACATTATTTTCGCATGCCATTTTTAACGAACGGTATGCTTCCTGCAGTTCGTCACTGATTTTTCCCATTTCAGTGTCTGAAACCGCAAGTTCCATTTCATCAGGAGATTTTAATTCATTCATATCAAGCATTGAATAATCAAAATCTAATGACTCAGCCTCTTTCATAGCTATTTTTGCTTTTCTCTCTTCTTTTGCATTCTTACCATCAATGTAATGGTCCCCGATAACGCCAACTACAAAAAGCGTTGTAACTAACACAAGTGATGTAGTGCGCCTTAACAACTTTGAGTTTAATTTTTTCAGCATTTTTCCTTTCTCCTTCTTTTTTATACTTCGGGCAAAAATGTTTTTATCTAATTTCAAGCCCAAAACCCTATGAGTATATCCATTATATAAAAATGTTTCAAGTGCAAATCAAAAAAACGCCAACCATATACAATTATCCCAAGAAAATACAATTTTTTTCTACAAACAATAAGAGAAGGGGCTATTGCAAACGGTGCAACAGCCCCTTGAAAGGGTGACATTATTTCATTTTCCTTTTTTCTCTATATTAGTTTACCTGAATAAATTTCCACTGCTGATTTGCCTGTGCTAAATAATCCCACTGATGAACATTTCCGCCGGCTGCTGTAGACCATCCCTCAACATCAAGTGCTTTGTTGCTGTACTTGTTGATAAAGAATGTGTATCCGTTATCTACTCCTGTGAGATACCATCTCTGATTATCTGTGTTATTGTTATCCCACATAATAGCGTTTCCGCCGTTGTCTCTTGACCAGCCGCCCATGTCGAGCGCTCTTCCGCTGAGTGCACTTGTGATAACGTATGTTGAATCGCTGCTATTGAATGATACCATCCACTTCTGAGCATTAGTTCCATTATCTGTCCACTGCTGAACGTTTGCTCCGTTGTCAGGACTTCCACCTGAAACATCAAGGCAAAGTCCGCTATGACGGTTAACAATCTTGTAAAGTGCCTTTTCTACTTTGATTGATGATACTCTGTCATTCCAGTCATTTCCTACGTATGATGTGTCACCGTTAACTACCTTTGTAGCTCCGCTGAAGTTGTCATCAGCGTACATTGTAACTTTGTATCCCCAAGGGACTTTGATTGAAGATAAATCATCATTTCTAAACCCTTTTGCCTGTAAAGATGCAAGATTGTAATTGCCAAGTCCTAATGATGCTGATCTTCCGCCATAATTTGCATCCTGGTAGATATAAACATCACCTGAGCCTGTATTTGAAGGCTGTGAGCCTGAATTGTTGTTATTATTATTATTATTATTGTTGTTGTTATTTCCTGAATTACCATCTACTGCATTTCCGATATTAGATGTGTAATTAAGATTATCCTGATATACTCTTACATAATCAACTTTTAATTCCTGTGGGAATCTGCTGTTGTCAACAGAGAATCCCGGCCAGTTACCTCCAACTGCAACATTGAATAATAAGAAGAACTTGTTGTGGAATTCTTCTGTGCTGCCTGTTGAATTTGTAATGTTGATTTCGTAGTACATGTTACCGTCAACATACATTCTTATGAACTGGCTGTCCCAGTCACATACATATGTGTGGTACTGTGTTATATCAAAGTTGCCTGTGCTTCTTCCGTACTCTGCATGTCCGTTTGAATCCCAGTGACATGTTCCATATACTTTGTTTTCAGCGTTGATTGCTTCCATAATGTCAATCTCACCACATCTTGGCCAGCCAACCGATCCTATATTCTGTCCTAACATCCAGAATGCCGGCCAGATACCCTGTCCTGAAGGAATTGCCATTCTACATTCAATATGTCCGTACTGGAAGTAGAATTTGTCCTGAGTTTTTAATCTGGCTGATGTGTAGTTATATCCGTTATAACCCTCGTTTCTTGCTCTGATGTGTAATGAGCCGTCAGAAACATACACATTTTCCGAACGATTTGTGTAATACTCAAGCTCGTTGTTTCCCCAGCCGCCTGAGCCGTTTCCGATTTCACATACCCACTTATTCGTATTGAGAGAACTTCCGTTGAACTCATCACTAAAAATAAGTGTAGAATTGGCTGTTGCCGCTGCATCAACTTTCTGTGAATTTGAAATAGTTGTTGTGATTGTCATTGTTGAACACAATGCTACTGCTGAAAGAACTGCTACTGCTTTTTTTGCGCAGTTTACCCCCTTAAGACTTGATAATCTCATTATTACTACCCCTCCTAATAATAAATATTTAATTTGTGTAACTATTCAGCCATGCACACAAAAGAATAAATATTATGAAAGACTGCTTGCAGGATTTCAAATATTTATTCTTTTATGTATTTGGGGAACCCAAATCAGCGAGAAGTAGCAGATTTATCTGCGGATTCGAGCTGGCATTGCTGAAAGGCTGAATAGTTACTAATTTGTTTTCGTCACCCCATTGACCTAATTCAGATTTTAACAATATACACAATCATTCGCAAGTATCCATTTTTTATTTGTATATTATCACTGTAACCAAGAGTCTCTTTTCGATACAGCGTCGTCATTATATCGTTTTTATAGAATATTTCTCCTGTTTTTTTGTATATTTGTACTCATTTTTAACCCATTTTTCATTTTTAATCAATTTATTCAACTATAAATTCGGCAAAAAAACATTGTTTCTTTGATGATAAAAATAAAAAATGACAACCTGTTGTCAGGTTGCCATTTTTTATTTACTTTTACTATTATTATCAATTCTACTCAACTGATATTATTTAGGTTGAACAAATTTTCCAATAAAAATAATTTCGTCATTTTGATTATCTTTTATCATGTAAGCAAATGGTCTGTCCAAAACTACATATCTGGTTTCTTCTTCGAGTGCGCCATAAAGTGGCATTCCTGTTTCTGCTGCTGCCATAGTTCCATCTTCATCTACCGTTATCTTTGTAACCTGGAATGGCCTGCTATCACTTTCCTCTTGCAAATCGTCAAGTATCTGACAATCTAAGACACTATTTAAATTCAAATTCTTCAAAACTAATTTCAAATTATTTTTATTTAATGTTGAATCCTCAGAATTCCAATCACAAGTAAATCTAGGCATCGTGATAATTGTTTTGATAGATTGTTTAGAATCAAGAAATGATTTTAAATCGAGATCCGATAATTTAAAATCTCCTTTTTCTTTTGGAAGAACTGCAATGAACGAGTATCTTTTATCTTTGCCATATGTTTTTTCAAATCCTGTGGCATAATCATTTTCAAAATACAATCTATCATCCCACAAACCGTAACTATGCAACATATCAACTTTTTTCTTTTCGCCGTTAAATAAATAGAAATCGCCCTCGTTTGTGTCCTCTGACTCAAATTTATGCGTCCATTCTGCATCAAACACTATAGTATTAAATATTGCAGAATACAAAGGTGTATTCTCTGAATAATCCATTATTTTTTTAATTTGACCATCTGTTTTTTCATCTGCCCAGGAATTTATTTTATCTATAGAGTCCTTATCCATAGGTTCAGCAAAAACATCAGCCATATATTTTTGTCTTGCAATATTTTCAAACGGAAGATTTAATGTGTATTTCTGATTGTACCAAACAGAATTTGCAATTTTCAGGAAATCATCATTTTCAGCCTTTACCATTAAATCATAGTAATACTGATTTATTTCGTTTAGATCTTTTCCAAGATATTTCTCAACCTGCTCTTTTGCCATATCATTTCCACTGTTTGCTAAAATGGCAAGGATATAATCAAGAGACGTAGGGCTTACAACAATGTTATCCTTTGACTCAAAGCTGTCCACAAGTTCAGCCGCTCTGTTTAACACATTGTTTTCCTTTGTTTCAACTTCTGCAGTAGGTGTTTCTGCTTCTGTCGTAATAACTTCAGCAGTCTGTACTTCACCGGATTGTGCTTTAGTTGTATTAGCCTCTTTAGCTGTTGTAGCCACTTCTGTAGTTCTTGTTGTAGCTTTTTCTGCTGCTTTAGTTGCTGCAACTGTTGTCTGCTCTTCTTTTTTCGCATTATCTATTGCCACAACAGTAATTTTAGATTTTAATTTCTTAACTGCTTTTGTGTTCTTAAACTTTACGCTTGCAAATATTGTAGTCTTACCCGCTTTTTTAGCTTTAACTACTCCTTTTTTTGATACTGTTGCAACGCTCTTTTTTGAACTCTTCCATGTAACCTTTTTTACATTTACACCCTTTACTGTGATTTTTTGTTTTTCACCAACAACAAGTGTTTTCTTCTTAGGTGTAATCTTAACAATTTTCTTTGCCGCACCACACACGGTCACTTCATTCATGTTTGCCATGTACACTCCACTTACCATTACTGATAATCCCATGCACACAATAATACTCATTTTTTTGATAATTTTTCTTTTCATTTTTCTCCTCCATTATTTGCTGTTTTCTTCAAGTTCTTTATTTTTCATCCTGTAGTAATCCGGAGTCATATCCAGATAATGAGTATGTGGATTTATGAAACGCTGTTCTTCCTCCCATATCTCATTTACAAGCTGTTCCTTGACATAATCTCTTATTTCCTTAAGTGTCGGAAGCTTATAAATTAGTTTACCATTTTCAAATATCTTAACCTGCAATTCCTTTGCAGTGCAGTTAGAATATGTGATATTCTTCCATGGCATAGTAGGTGCTACAGCTCTGTATTCTCCACTAAGATCAACCGTCTCATCCGCCATGGCAAGCAAATCTGCTTTTGCTTTTCCTGTCTCATCATATATTCTGTAGACTTTCTTGAGTCCCGGATTTGTAATCTTTTCTACATTTCCGGATATCTTAATTCTTGGAGAGAACTTGCCGTTCTCCTCTACTGCAGCAATCTTGTAAACTGCTCCGAGAAGTGAGATTGGCTCATCATCATAAGCACTAGGCGCACCTGTGATAAGACGCTCACCTACTCCGTAACTGTCTATCTTTGCCCCCTGATTATTGAGGGATGAAATAGTATGCTCATCAAGACTGTTAGAAACGATAATCTTACAATCTTCCATTCCTGCTTCATCAAGCATCTTTCTTGTCTGAATTGAAAGGTACGCAAGGTCTCCACTGTCAATTCTGATACCTTTTAATCTCTTTCCCATAGGTTCAAGAACTTCCTTTGCAACCTTGATTGCATTTGGAATTCCTGATTTGAGTGTGTCATATGTATCAACAAGGAATACCGAACTGTCAGGATAATTAAGTGCATAATTCTTAAATGCCTCATACTCATCTTTGTAATACATAATAAAACTGTGAGCCATTGTTCCGCTAACCGGAATATCAAACATCTGACCTGCAAGTACTGTGGCTGTTCCAACCGCACCACCTATATATGCTGCCCTTGCTCCATAAACTGCTGCATCCATATTGTGGGCACGTCTTGCGCCAAAATCTGATACAGCTTTGTCACCAGCTGCCTTGACAATGCGCTGTGTCTTTGTGGCAACCAAAGACTGATGATTTATCTGAGCAAGAATCGCAGTCTCTACCAGCTGAGCATCTATGAGGGGTGCAACTACTGTAATGAGCGGTTCATTTGGGTACATTACCGTGCCTTCCGGAAATGCATACATATCACCCTTAAATTTGAAATCTCTTAAATATTCAAGAAAATCCTTTGTAAATATTCCAAGGCTGTCCAGGTACTTGATATCCTCATCATCAAAATGAAGATCATTAATGTACTCAACTATCTGCTCAAGTCCGGCAAATATTCCAAAACCTCCACCAAAAGGATTTCTTCTGTAGAACACATCAAATGCAACTTTTGAGTCTGTGTCCTGACCGTTAAAATAGCCATTTGCCATGGTTAGTTCGTATAAATCCATAACCATTGACAAATTTCTCTTATCAAACTGTTTCATAAACTCCCTCCATTGTGTTTTTTATATATTCTTTATTTTGTAATCTTTATCATAATAACAACAAATCTTTTATTGTTCTGATAACATCCCCGCTTTTATATTTTCAATATCCTTATATAATTTATATTTCTTTAATATTTCCAAAAGCTGTATTTCTTTTATAATTAATTCTAAATAACTGTAACTACATATCATGTTTTCTCAACTATGACTTTTGTTGCTCTGTCCAGTATCCCTTTCATCTTTGCAATGATAATTCCATAATTGGTAAAAGGAACATTCTGTCCGACTGCATTATTCATTCTGCTTATTACTTCTCTCTCATTCAGCATACAGGCACCACAGTGGATGACAAGTGCATACTTCTTGAGATTCTCCGGGAATTCCCTTCCGGAACATGTTTCTATTATCAAATCTTTTCCTGTGTATTTTTTAAGCCATTTAGGAATCTTAACCGTTCCTATATCATCGCACTGTCTGTGATGGGTGCACCCCTCACAAATCAAAATACAGTCACCGTCTTTCAATGAATCAACAGCCTTTACTCCCTCTGATGCGACTTCAAGAAATCCCTTGTATCTTGCCATAAGAATGGAAAATGATGTAAGCATAATGTCCTCAGGAAGAATGTCTGCCACTTCTTCAAACACCTGACTGTCTGTGATAACCAGTTCCGGCTTTTTGCTGCAGGCTTTGATTGTCGCCTCTAATTTGTCCTCTGTGCATACAAGTGTAATAGCCTTTTTGTCAAGCAACTCCCTGAGGGTCTGCTGCTGCGGAAGAATTATTCTTCCTTTCGGCGCCGCGGAATCAATTGGAATAACCAGTATAACAATATCTTCCTCCTCAACAAGATCCGACACTATCCATCTCTCTGTGTTTGAAAAACTCGAGAGTTCTTTTTTGTATTTTTCAATTATGGACTGTTTCAGTTCTTCAATTCCTTCACCGCGCTCAGCCGACAGGAATATTATATCACTTTTATCCACATTAGCATCAACTGAATTCTTAATCTGTTCACCACAATCAGAACACAAATCCAGTTTGTTCACTGCTATAACAAATGGAATACTTTTCTGCTCAAATGTCTTGATCATGTCATTATCATATTCCGAAAGTCCTCGTGTTCCATCAACTACCATCACTGCAATATCTGTTTTCCTGAGAACTTCTTTTGTCTTTGCAACGCGCAATTCTCCAAGTTCTCCTTCGTCATCAAATCCCGGCGTGTCGATAATAACAACAGGACCAAGGGGCAACATCTCCATGGTCTTATAAACCGGATCTGTTGTTGTTCCTTTTGTGTCTGAAACCACAGCCAGTCGCTGTCCTGTAACCTTATTAACAAGACTGGATTTTCCTGCATTTCTGGTCCCAAAAAAGCCTATGTGTATTCTTTCTGATGTTGGTGTATCATTAAGGCTCATTCACTTTACCTCTCTATATCTATATCTCTCTATCTATCTCTGTATATATATATCTATATCTAATTAATTCAAAACTCGCTAATATTCTATCAACTCTGATTTTTAAAACCTGAAATCCCTGATTCCCTGTTCTATCTTTTCTAAATGATCCTTTGCAATCTCTTTAACTTTTTCTTTTGGAATACGCTCAAGTTCGGCTTTTATCAATGCTTCCCCGATTGCTTTTGTCTCCTCTGCTGCATAGTCCATAAGATATTCTTTGAGAGTCATCAGCGCATTTGGATGGCAGCAATTCAATATCTGTCCATTCTTGCACAGGCTCATAAATCTGTCTCCGGTTCTTCCCTCTCTGTAACATGCCGTACAGAATGAAGGAATATATCCCAGCTCCATAAGCCACTTTACTACCTCATCTAGAGTTCTCTGATCTGATACATCAAACTGTTCCGTGTCCGTTGGGCGTTCTTCTTCTGTATATCCTCCAACGGAAGTTCTCGATCCTCCGGAAATCTGGGAAACACCAAGTTTGAGAACTTTCTGTCTTACTTCTTCGCTCTCTCTTGTGGAAATAATCATTCCTGTATAAGGAACTGCAATTCTGATTGCAGCAATTATTTTGGCAAATATCTCATCACTTATTCCATTATCAAACTGCTTAGGGTCAATATCCGATGCTTTCTTAACTCTCGGAACACTGATTGTGTGTGGTCCAACTCCGTGTACTGCTTCTAAGTGTTCTGCATGCATAAGAAGCCCTGCAAATTCATATTTGTATCCTTCCAGTCCAAATAACACTCCGAGTCCCACGTCATCAATTCCTGCTTCCATTGCCCTGTCCATTGCTTCCGTGTGATAGTCATAATTGTGCTTTGGTCCGGTAGGATGAAGTTCCTCATAGACCTTTTTGTTGTAAGTTTCCTGAAATAATATGTATGTTCCTATCTCCGCATCTTTTAGCATCTTATACTCTTCAACGGATGTTGCGGCAATATTTACATTTACTCTCCTGATTGCGCCGTTCTTGTGCTTAACGCTGTATATAGTTTTTATGCAATCAATAATATATTCAATAGGATTGTTTACAGGATCTTCACCCGCCTCTATTGCGAGTCGCTTGTGTCCCATATCCTGCAATGCAATCACTTCTTCTTCAACTTCTTTTTGAGTAAGTTTCTTTCTTGGGATTTCTTTATTCTTCAGATGATACGGGCAGTACAGACATCCGTTTACACAATAATTTGAAAGATACAATGGTGCAAAGATTACAATTCTGTTGCCGTAATATGCAAGCTTAATTTCCTCTGCAAGCTTGTTCATTCTCTCAGTTATCTCAGGAATCTCGCAGGCAAGCAGCACGGATGCCTCTCTGTGATTTAGGCCCCGGCACACAACAGAATCTCCAACTTTTTTAGGTGCAGCCTTGTCCAAAATCTGATTAATCAACTCCATATTATTTTTATTCTTTTCTGCATACTCAATTGTCTCTAAAATCTCTTCATGATTAATAAAATCTTCTGCATTTAATGATGATTTATCGTACATTTTATTACCTCGATATTTATTTAATAACGCCTTGGCGTTCTTGATGCGAAAAACGCGTCAGTCATAAGATTATTTACTCTGTAAGTTGACTCATGGCTGACATATACTTAGTTATACTTTGCTGTCTCCTTTGGAAACAACAATTTTATATCCTGCACCTTCCACTCTTCTTTCAAGACATCTGATACATTCTGCTGCCTCTTCGTTTGTGCAAATCTTATTATCGTAAAGCGAATACTTCTCTCTCACACCCACCGGTGAAAGGTTTGGCATCACTACATTTGCACCCACTTTGAGTCCCATTTCCCTGCCTGCCGGGTGAATAGTACCAAGTGCGGTAGTTGCCGGTATCAATGCTTTTTGACAAGTCAGTCTAAGTAGCGCAAGCATCTTTAACGTTAGGTCGAGAGTTCCGTTCTCACAGTCTGAAAAAGGTGTGGCTGCATGAGAAATAAAAGGTCCTATTCCAATCATATCCGGCTTAAACTCTCTGATAAACATCATATCCTCCGCCAGACACTCAACCTCTTGAAAAGGACTTCCCACCATAAAACCACATCCAACCTGAAATCCTATTTTTTTCAAATCATAAAGGCATCGCTTTCTGTTTTCATAACTCATTTCTTTTGGATGAAGGATATAATAATGTTCCCTGTTTGCAGTTTCATGTCGCAGTAAATATCTGTCTGCTCCGGCGTCAAACCACATTTTATAATCTTCATATTCTCTTTCTCCAAGCGACAGAGTCACTGCACAGTCCGAATATTTTTCTTTGATTGACGATACAATACTCTCAACTCTTTTTGTAGAAAACGCTCCGTCCTCTCCACCCTGAAGAACAAAAGTCCTAAAACCCAGTTCATATCCGGATGAAGCACACTCTAATATCTCTTCATCGCTTAGTCTGTATCTTTCAACACTTTCATTATCTCTTCTGATTCCACAATACAGACAATTGTTCTTACAGTAATTGGATATCTCAATCAGTCCACGTATGTAAACATCGGTGCCATAATACTTTCGTCTTATTCCATCTGCCCTATCAAACAGATAGGTTGTATCATAATCTTCACCTATTATTTTTATCCACTCATTAATTGACAGGTCGTCTCCATCAGCCAACCTGTCAATAATGTTTTGTACTTCTGCATTCACATCGAATACACTCCTATTATTACCACTCTAAATACCTACAATTTCGGTATTCTTTTTATTCTACAAATTCACAATTACATTTATTATTTTCTACTAATTATACAATTATATTAATTCTACAATTCTATTAATTCTATAATTCTATCAATTCTACAATTCTATCAATTCGTATTCTTCTACGCCGATTCCCATCTCAGCTGCAACCTTGATTGTGTGCTCACCATTTCTCGACGTAACTCTCTCCATGAAGTGGTCTCTTCCAACATCTCTGCTCACTCTGACAAGGTCTATACACGCTCTGTCAATCGCAACAGGATCTGTGGAAATCAAAACTCCAATATCTTTAAGACAAGGATCTTCCGCAATAGCACAGCAGTCACAGTCAACTGACATATTTGCCATAACATTTATGTAGACAATCTCATCATGAAAATAATCTACAACTGCTGAAGCTGCCTCTGCCATTGATTCGAGAAATGCATTCTGCTCCGGAAGGTCTTCCCACAATATATTCATGTCTTCAGCTCTTGTATATTTTCCTGCTGAATGAATATTTACCTTTCCAGCTGACGAAGCACAGCCGATAGACAGTTGCTTTAATGCTCCACCATATCCGCCCATCGGATGTCCCTTGAAATGGGACAACACAAGCATCGAATCATAATTCAGAAAATTCTTTCCCATAATATCAGACTTCAGATGCTTATGATATCTGTTAATTGGAATCTCAATATCCGGTCCCTCAAAATCCATAATATCCACATCAAAATACTTATTCCAACCATGCTTTTCTATGAGCTTTGCATGCTTTTCAGAAGTATTTCTCTCACCTTCGTATGCTGTATTACACTCTACAACCGTTCCACCAACATGATCAATAATAGGTTTCCAAAATTCCGGATGAAGATAATTCTGATTTCCTTCCTCACCCGAGTGAACCTTTATTGCAATGTTTCCATTCAATTTTTTCCCTAACTTTTCATATAACCTGACAATATTCTCAGGTGTAATTTCGTCCGTATAATAAATCTTTGAAACAGAACCCATAGGCACCTCCATTTCTTTTGCAAATCACTTTGTTTCTATGCTATTAATCATACCACGAAAACATTTATTTTTGTAACTAAATTCACGATTCATGTTAAACATGCCTTTTGGTAAAGTACCTATTTTAATCTGAATTCATTTTATTTGTTGATTTTCTCTTATCTTACATCCCTTTTGGCTTTTTCTCCACTTGGGTAGTAAGTATTTTCTTCTTGATTTCTTGCCCCTTACATCCCATTTGGTCTTTTCTTCACTTGGGTTGTCAGACCTTTCTTTTTTCTCAGAAATCCCTTACATCCCATTTGGCCTTTTCTTCACTTGGGTTGTCAGACCTTTCTTTTCCCCTTAAATAACTTAAATAACTCAAGTAACTTACATCACATTCAACAAAATTCTGCTCTAGTATGCACTAATATCAGTTTCAAAATGGCAGGATTTTGAATATCAAATATATAATTCCAAATATCCATGAACTAAATATACCATAAAGAATTACCGGACCTGCGATGGAAAATATTCTTACTCCGACTCCGAAAATCTGACCTTCAACTCCAAATTCAACAGCAGGTGCCGCAACAGAATTGGCAAATCCCGTTATCGGAACAAGAGCTCCCGCTCCACCTAGTTTTCCAATTGCAGGATATATGTTCATAGCTGTAAGAATCGCGCTTTCAAGAATCAAAACAATTAATTGTTTTTCAAAATCCTCAAGTTCCGCCTTAAGTTGCTCAACCAACAGTTTATCACTTTTTCATTATCATTTGTGTCATCATGTAATTTGTCCAAAAGACTGATTTCTCCACTGTCCCTTTGATCCTTTCATATCCATGAATGATTGCGTTTGTAACAGCTTCCGAAACAGCAGTCTTAATATCGTTAATCTCATCCATTGTTGGATCAAAGGGTAGGATAAATCCCGACACTGCCATTCTTGCTAAAGCAACATTTTCTGCAACACTGTCAAATTCCATACGCATATTATTATTTCGCGCCCTTTTATGTACATACATCTCTTTATCTTCCGCCCCCACACTATATTTACTATATTTACTCACTTTCATCTCCATCATCTCTCCTCTAACACTTCTCTATATTTACTCAATTTCATCATCATCTCTCCTCTACATTCACTTTTTTCACTTTCCTTTACCTACTCTCTTTCATTTTCTCTATCTTCCCTCCAGCAATTTCTTTACTCCCGATATTTCAAACATTCTCTCAATATTTCTTTTCATTTTTCTAAGAGAGAGTTTTCCGCCCAGTTTCGTAATTATTTTATATCTGCCTATCACAATACCGATTCCTGAACTGTCCATAAATTCGGTTTCCTCAAAATCAATAATCATATTTTTAATATTATTTTTCGCCATCAGTACCTCTGAATATTCAATAATTTCAGATGCCACATAATGATCTATTTCCTTAGGTGTAAATATTGTTAAAGTATCTCCTTTTACTTCATATAAAGAATCCATAATCCTTCCTTTCATATCAATTTACTTCTGTACGAGCCACAAGATAACTTACTTAGTAAGTTATCGACTGCGGTAGCGATTATTTATAATCGCGATAGCACAGATTTTCACTTAGCTCGTCGTGGATAATCGAGTAGGAGGCCAACCATTAATTGGTTAGCCGACCTCTCACACCACCTGGCATACGGTTCCGTACCAAGGCGGTTCCTTAGTTTTCATAGACTACTAGATAATAGTCAAGCATGGATGTGTATCCTAGCTTGGCTA
>JAILRH010000094.1 GCA_024698345.1 Lachnospiraceae bacterium
ACCAGAGATTTGCCTCCACCTTCCTTCAGATTCCACCTCACGATGGACACCCTTGGTCTTGGCTGTATCCTTCCCACTACTAGGGTGGATTAGGGACTTTCACCCATTAGAAACGTGCGCCACAAGGCGCACATAAAAAAACAGCTACGGAATTAACCATAACTGTTTTTTACTATATACTATATATTTTTATTATAACATATGTGCTCTTAACTCATCTGCAGACAATGGACTCAAGTATGCAGGTGCGATATCGAATACTGTCTTACATCCGCTGACACCTTCATTTGACAATCTGTTGATTGCACGTGCAAATGAAAGAATAACTGATGATGTAAATTCAGGATTTGAATCAAGCTTTAAGCTATATTCAATAACGTGTTTGTTCTCTTTGTTGAATCCTGTAACACCTGTTCTGAATACAAATCCACCGTGAGGAATTCCTGCGTGATCTCTCTGAAGTTCTTCCTCAGTTATAAAATGTACTGTTGTATCATACTGATCAAAGTAGTTTGGCATTGTCTTGATATCATTTTCAATCTGCTTAAGGTCTGCACCTTCCTCAGCCACAACGAAACATTCTCTTGTATGTTTCTGTCTTGTAGTAAGTTCAGGATTTGATCCGCTTCTTACTGCCTCTAATGCTGACTCAACAGGAATTGTATATTGCTTTCCGTTCTTAACTCCTTTTACTCTACGGATAGCATCTGAATGTCCCTGGCTTACACCCTTGCCCCAGAATGTATAATCTTCACCTTCAGGAAGTACTGCACTTCCGTAAAGTCTCATAAGTGAGAACATACCAGGATCCCATCCACAAGAGATAAGAGCAACGTGACCGTTTTCTTTTGCAACCTTATCAACATTTGCAAAATGCTCAGGGATTCTTGCGTGTGTATCAAAACTATCGATTACGTTGAAGTACTTAGCATACTCAGGTGTCTGCTCAGGTAAATCTGTAGCTGAACCACCACAAAGTACTAAAACATCAATCTGTCCCTTTAACTGCTCGATGTCATCTACTGAATAAACCTTAACACCTTCTGTCTGTGGCTTAACATCAGCTGGGTTTCTTCTTGTTAAAATAGCTGTAAGTTCCATATCAGCATTCTGTCTGATAGCACTTTCCACGCCTCTTCCGAGGTTACCATAACCTAAAATACCAATTTTCATTTTGGTTCCTCCTAACATATCTTTTCGTCATTTGTTGCAGTCATAAAAGAATAATTGCGACCACAACCTTTTCTATAATATCACAATATTTTATGATTAGAAATATTTTTTTGCAATTTTACTTGATATCCGAAGGATGAAAATCACGAAAGATAAGCAAATCTGCGGATTCGAGCTGGCATTGCTGAAAGGCTGAATAGTTGCATAAAATGTAACTATTATATATATTTTCTTTATAAAATTAAACTTACGATCGTTTTATAAAATCTAAATATGTAAACACGGCTCCGACACATACAATAAGAATCGGAATAACAAGTGAATTCGTTCCATAACAATTAGCCGGATTATTTGGATCAATTATGACCGTAATGTTTTGTCCCCTATCCCAAGTTATATTTCCGTCAACTACATTTTTACCTTTATAATAAACACCATTATAATAATAATCAACATAATATTTATCATGTCTTCCGGGTTTTATGTTACTTATAACAGCCTGTACCTCAACACCATTACTAAATCCATAAAATTTATAACCCAAAATAATTAGTCCACATATTAATAAAATAGGTCCAGCCCACTTATTTCCCCATCCTCGATTCATACTTTCACCTCATAAACAAATTTTATTGTATTTCATTTTTATCGGTCATATTCTCCATACTCACATCCGATATTCTTTACATCTATATCATCTATCAGCTTTTGTTCTTTTCCATTCTTTTCAAACAACTGTATCCTACCGCAACCATTACCACCATTCCAAAGTCTGTTGTGTCTCTTTGTACCGTCAGGTGCTTCGTAGTTTACCCATAGCATATCTTCTTTTTTGCAGGTAATATCTGTAATCATTACAGCTTTTCCTGTTTCCTGTTTTACATGCCATACTATCTCTGTATCTGTCTCTTTGCAGTCAAACTTAGTCTTTGGCATTGTCCAGAACTTTGAAAAGTTGAACTCGTACCCTTTTCCCTCATACCAGAATGCACCAAGGAGTTTTCTGTTAAGGGGTACAAAATATATTTTCGGTTTGCCACCGCCTATGTCAAATACGCTGTTCTCTAATTTCTTTCCGGTAATTCTGCTGGTCATGTTACAAGAAGACAACCATACCCAAGGACTGGTAAATCCTCTGCCCCAGTTCTTATCTGCGTATCCAAAAGACTGTTCCGGTGTTACTATGTATTTTTCTCCGTTGCAGGTAATTGTACCTGAATAGAGTGATTTCATTCCCTCTGCATGCCAGTACATCTCAAAGGCTTTTATGGTTCTAAACAGTTTACTCGCACCGTATCCAACATTATATGCCACCTGTTTATCAATTGTAAGATTCCACTCAATCTCACCAAAATCACACATATACTCAGGATGCTTTTTGGATTCTTCCTCTGACAATTTTATACTTCCACTAAGTTTTGTATCACTTGAGAAACAATCTGCTGCCTCAACCGAATATGGTGCCTTTCCGTGAATCTTCACATCATCCCATCCGAAAAATCTGTGAAGCTGCATATGATCTTTTCCCCAACATCCTGCCTTTACCATGAGATAGCTAGGCTTAACATTATTCTTTTTGCTCTCAGGAAGCTGCCCAAACACAGGCTCTTTTCCACCAAATGCAGGATTACATACAAAAAACTCAATGAAGAAAGGTTTCTCCTCCCCTGTCTTTTCGTTTATTGCAGTAAATGAGTGCCACCACCAGTCATACCCTTGTTTCCTAAACGAGCCTGTCAGCATAAATTCATTTCTTGTATTATCTTTTTTATTAAACATTTTTCTTCTCCATAATATCTTATTGTCCGTCGACTCTGTTATTCAACTATATCAGCGCATAAACTTACACTTCTTTTTTTATTCAACACCCAAATATTTTTTTAAATCACTTAACGCTTCATCATCATTAAACTTTTTATATGTCCCTACTACTTCTTCAGTAGTAAAAAATTCTCTTACAAATACATTAAGATTCAATTTTGAGTACATTGCGTATTCTTCGGATTCTTTAACCCTTTGCATTACTTTAATACAAACTTCTATTATTTTATCTCTATGTTCGCTCTGTGTCTGATTTTCAATAAAATCATCATCTGCTGCCCACTCTTCTATTGCTTCATAATGTTGTTTCAGCTGCTCAGACAAACTCCCGATGATTTCTCCACCTTCCCATTCTTCTTCACAATATTTATAGTAATAATAATCTTCCATGCCATCATTTGACTTTGTTTCCAAATTAGACATTGAGTTAAATACCACACCAATAAACGTAGTAAACTCAGGTTCATATTTTATTGAAAAAGCATAAATATCTTTTCTGTCACTGTGACTTTTCATAAAATGACACACTTCTTCATATAACTCATTTTCAAAAGCGTTATAATCAAAAAACAGCTTTTCTCCAGTCTCTTGAATCTCTTTACCTTCGTTATCTTCGTTATTTTTGTTATCTTCGCTAACTTTTTTTATTTTGTTGAATATTCCTAACAAACTCATTTGAATCTCCTTACCAATCACTCAATAGATCCATTATTCCCTTTGTACATCATCAAAAATGCAACCGTCAACAACAGCGAGCATATCAAAATAGCTCTCTCATTAATGCATTTTATAAAAATACTTCCTATGATTGCTCCAATTGCAAAACAAAAAATAATCCCATAATACAGTCTGCATTTTCTAATATATGTCTTATCTTTTGAAATAATATATTCGCACAGATTCTGGGTTCCGCTTCTGAGATTGCCTATGCACATGGTTGTTGCTATACCATTTCCTTTGATGGATCTGAAACTCTCCACCTGTATTCCACATGCAAGTGAAATAAGCGTGTTTGCAGGCAAACTGTAACCTCTTGGAATAAATGCCACTCCAAACAGTATCACTGCCTCAATCAGCACAACAATCTGTCTCCAGTGGATCTGTCTCTCAGGACTCACCTTAAATCTGATAAAATCCGCAATAATTATTCCTATTGTAAATGCCAACACCGGGCATAAATATCTGAGTGCAACTGTAAAATTACGTTCTACCAGATTGACTCCAAACAACAAAATGTTTCCTGTTTGGGCATTTGCAAAAACCTCATCTCTGCAAATATATGAATAGGCATCCATAAATCCTCCCGACAGAGCCAGCACCATGCCAAGCCATATAGATTCTGACATTTGATTAGCTGATTTATTCATATTAACCTCTTAGAATTCTTCCTTTTTTTCTTTCTATTCTTGGAATATCAATTTCAACTCCAAGTATAAGTTTGAAAAGCCAAATATAGAATAAAAGAACAAACACCGGGATAATACACGACGTTACAAGTATAACTGCCAAAGCTTCAATAAATTTGTTAAGAACTCCCTCAAACTCAACTTGTGCATTTGACACAGTATCTTTCACCTTTGATATAACGCCTTCAAGTCCGCTCTTTTCTTCCTCTTCTTCAGCTTCTATTTCATCCACAGCATCTTTCGCATCATCTATGGTTTGCTGAATCGACGCCTTATATGTATCCTCAATCAAATTGGAAATATACACACTTGTAGGGACTACCATATAAATTGCAATGGCCAGTATTATCACCTTTTTTGCCAGCAGTTTCAACTGCCCCTTGTCCCCTAGAATGGCAAAAATCAAAACAATTCCTGCGATAGGAATAATCCACTTAAAGGCTGCCACCCCTGTAATTGTAAGCAAGTATTTTTCAAGATAAATTGCACATACTGCTATAAGAAAGTATGTGGTCATATCAGCCAGTTGTTCTGCTATAGGTGTTGCTGTATCTCCGGGCAAAAGTGTAATTGCCGCGGAAGACGCTGTAGCTGCCGCTGTAAGATCAAGTACAGTATCCTTCTTTTCTTCTAATGCTTTAATAGTCTTTTCATGATGTTCATATGTGGTCAGTCTGTTTGACAACAAAAAGAAACTAATACATATTCCAACCATGATAATAAATATTTTTATGATTTTTTGATTCTTTTTACAAAAATCCATTATCGGCTCTAAATTGTCTGATATATTAGAAATAAAATCCTGTTGCATAAAATACCTCCACTAATAACTTTATTGAATTAACACTACCTGTTTATTGTACTACATACTAATGTACATTTACAAAGGGAATATTAATTAATATATGAAACTATTATTATGAAACTATTATTCAAAAGTTTGTATTAAGAAATTAGTATTAAGAAGTTAATATTGCTATCAACTTTGATTTACAAAATTTAAAAAATTTAAAATCAAGTGTAACATTATAACAACAGGCAGGGTTTATATATATGAAACATGTAAAGATTCAGATACAATATAGAAATGAGGAGATTAGTTATGAGCACAAATATCTCAAGCGAAAAAATAAAGAAAATATTTGATATCAAGATTATAGCCACATGGATTATTATTATTTTAACTACGGGTGTGATGATTTATGACTTTTTTATCAACAACGACTCGTTTAGTCTCAAAACATATACAAACCTTACCGCATTATTTATATTTGCTTTTATATTTCAAAATATGTTTATTAAATCCGCTAAAATCAAAAAGAGAATTCAGGATATTGAGCAGGCCAATAGAATGAAAAAGAAATCAAGGATTATATTTGCTGTTTCCATTATTATTGCAACTTTACTTTATATTTTCTTTGCTACAGTTATGATTCCGAAAATAAATGCCCTATTTGCACCGGTTAAGAAACCGATAATCTATTTATATCCACAAGATGACACAGCTGTTACTGTTTCATTGGGAAATGTGGATAATATTATAGTTTCCTATCCGAAATATACAGATGGCTGGAATGTTCTTGCCACTCCAAACGGTGATTTGACTGATTTGAATACGGGAAAGCAATTGTATTCATTGTATTATGAAAATATAAGCGATTATAAATTCAGTGTTAAACAGGATGGATTTGTTGTGTCAGATGATGATGTAGACGAATTTCTTGATGAAAAGTTGGAGATTCTCGGTTTAAACTACAAAGAGCGTGAAGAATTCATTGTTTATTGGTTACCTGTTTTAAAAGCAAACAAATACAATTATATCAGATTTGCAACAACAGAAGAAATTGAAAAGAATATGCCATTAAACATTAATCCGACTCCCGATTCCGTTATCAGAGTTATTATGACTTTCAAAGGATTAGATAAACCTGTTAATGTAGCAGAACAGAAACTGACTACTCCAAAAAGAACCGGTTTTGTGGCAGTCGAGTGGGGCGGAACAGAGATAAAGTAATGCATATGGTATAACTGTATACAAGAAATAGGCTTCGCCTATTCAACTCCCCTGCCCCTCATTCATGAGGGGTGGGGTTTCTTTTTTTATCATCTTCATTCATAATAGTCATATGAATATTTTACAAAGAATCTTTACGGACTATTATGAAGAAATAGA
>JAILRH010000142.1 GCA_024698345.1 Lachnospiraceae bacterium
CATTAGAAAACGCTGGAAACATAACAAATTGATTATTCGCCATTCTAACATCTCTTAGGCGCAACAACCCCGGGCAATCTAATAGATTCTGAATAATATCCGGAAATTTTATTTCACCATACAATCTATCAAAAATCTGCATTACCTTAATCTCCTTCAGCTCGCTTAATATTAAATCTATCTTCTATCATTTGCTCATGTGCCAATGCCGTATCTTTATAAAACTCCTTGTATGCATAATCAATCAATCTTAATAATTGGCTTCTGTCCAAATTTTTGTTTTCATACACAATCTCGCCCCATGGTAATTTGTCCATTAAAACAATATCAACCCACTCTCTCTTGTTTGAAAACACTTTATTATATAAAGGCGTGCCTGGATAAACAAAAAGAGGATTAAAATGCGCAAAATCCAAAGATAATCCTTTTGCATAATCCACTAATTGCTTAATATCATCTTCTGTTTCTTCTTCACCACCCAAAATAAATGTTGCAGATATCTGAATTCCGTATTTTCCCCTTGCTAACGCTATCTTATCCTTCAACCCTTCCAAATTTCCACTTTTTCCCAAAAAGCGTAATCCGTTTTGAGATACTTTTTCGATTCCTATATTAATCTGTCTACAGCCAGCCTTTCTTAATAATGATAAATCACTAATTGATAACAATACAAAATAATCAGGACGCATTTCAATTTGCCATTGCATACGCAACTCAGCTTCAAGCAACATATTGCAAAACTCACTTATGTTCTCACTAAGCTTGCTCATATTTGAAAAAAAGCAATCATCATAAAAAACAATATCACTAATTCCATTCTCATCTTTCAATTTTCGCATCTCTTGTATGATATTTTCGTTACTACGTCGCCTAAACGGAACCTGATTCGACTTCATATTACCAGACACACAATATGCACATGAATATGGACAACCTCTGGAAGCTATCATGGATGCTTGATGCCCGCTCATACTTTTTCTTCTAATGGAGTAAGTACCATCTTTAGCAAAATCTCTAAACGGAAATTCAAGTGCGTCCAAATCTTCTACCACATTTACCTGTGAATGTTCCATATATGACACACATAAGCTCTGACATATATCTCCACCTTCTTTAATCACCTGTATGACATCGGGTATTGCAAACTCTCCGTCGCCCTTAACTAAATAGTTTATTCCTAACACTTCATTAAATACCCATTCCTGTCCTTCAATTGATGCAAACGGACCCCCTGCAAAAATAGGTATATCAGCAAAAACTTTATCACATACCGATGAAATCTTTTTCAAAGCCCTTAATTGAGTTGTAACACAAGGACCAATTCCTACAACCAAGGGTGAAAAAGAACTTAGTTTTTCATAAAGAACGGTTTCCAATTTTGCTAAATCTTCTTCGTAATATGAATGAATAAATTCTGTACAATTTATTATTCCCCACGAATATCCTGACTTTTCTAATGATGAAATAATATAACTTGTTCCTAACGGAAAAAAACTGCCCCCACCATTTCTCATATGGAATGGCGGAATAATCAACAAAATATCAACATTATTCATAATGAACTATGACCCCTGTCCAATACTTGATTTATTCTGTAGGTATAACGAACCTTCATGTACAACTCTACAATTGAAATGATGGCAAACTACCCCCATTATTATCTATAATATTATAACTACTTTCTCCTTTTTTTTCAACGGAACAATTGTTCCATGATGTCATACGAAATTCATCACAAACTGGCAAGCAGTGCCCGTTGCTAGCAGCTCCGGGCATTCGCTTGTTGTGGCATATCCCCAATCCCCTCAGAACAGCCAACTTCGTTGTCTGGCTACGCCTTCACTTTGTGAATGCTAAGGACTTTTACTAATCGCTACAAAACAAAAAGAAGGGCAACCACCGGATTGCATTTCTCCGACAATTGCCCTACTACTATCTTACCTCTCTTTGCTTTTTCCGCTCCTGCTCTTTCTCCTTCGCTCCAAGAAATGCATATTTAGCAGTATCATATTCAGTAAATAAGCTGTTATATATAGCCTCAACCATTAACTGATTCTTTTTATCCTCTGTAACAACGTACCCGACATTTCCATAACTGTCTTCTTCCATACTACGCGAGGATTCAAATTCTATTTCACTTTTTTCTATTTCATATGCTCGCCATGCAATAGAGTCCTCATGGTGTATTTGTCAACCAAAAATTAGGTGACCTAAATTTAAGTTAGCACAAACACATGGTTTCCTTCTGCTTTTTCAGTTTGTTTTTTAAGTAGTTCTGCCACCTCTGGAAACATTATTATCTTTTCTGCATTTTTCCTGTCAACACAAACAACATTTCCTTTTCCTTTTGAACGTTTGATATAAATATTCTCCCGTTGCTTCCTAAATATTTCTCTTATCCTTTTCTCCAGAGAACCTATCGACATATACTCTTGCGGTGGAACTGTATATATTCGTAGGGTTAAATCAGCGCAATCCTTGGCGCTATAATCACATTGGTCATCTTTTGATAAATACTTTTTTACATATTCATCAGAAGTCAATTCGGTGGAAACAGATAACTCGCCGTCAACATCCTTTATTTTGTCAGGAGAAACCTTATGAACATAGTTAATTAAATGATTACGAATTCCCTCTTCCCCATATACATCCAAAAGGTCTTCATCAATATAAAATAAAACTTTTTCAAGTAATTCAGAGAAACTTACATAATTCATTTACTATTACCGCCTTTTCAAAACTGAAACGGAACTGAATTAATTTCAGATCCGTTTCTATTGATTAGTCCTTTATAACCTCTTCGATTATTTGTTTAACCTTTTTGTTGCTTAACTGCTTATGAAAACTAACTTTGTATCCATCAATCGATAGCTGATTAAAAAATACCTCTGCACATTTTATCTTTGCATCTTCCACTCCTCGCAATGTAGACTGGTTTTCTACAAGCTTAGTTTCAACTACAATGTTTAGTTCTTTTGTTCCGTCAGCCTTTTTTACCACATACATAAAATCAGGGCTATAGTTTTTATCTACAATGGTAGGTATGGCAATACTTGAACGCGGAATCTTACCATATACTACAACTTCTGAAATATCTGTCATGATGTTTTCCTTTTCCAAAGGAGAATCAAAAGCTATAGTATCATACAGATACTTATCAGATGGTGTACCAGGCGCAATCATAGTGCCCACAACGCCCTGTTTAATTAATTCCTTAGGCGTTCCATCACTGTATGATAATGCGGTTTCTGCTACATTTTGATTAGACCTAGCATATCGGAAACGTGTCTGAGTGTTAGCAATCTTCCAATCCTTAAACTTGCTCACTATTTGAGCAGCTGACTGTTCATTTATCAATTCCTCCGAAATGGTTTTTTCGCTATCATAGCTACACATTTCTTTATGCAGGACAGTCATCGGTATACTTGTCTGAGAACTGATTCGCTTTAAAAACTCATTATAAGCAAGTGGATGATTTACAGTGTATGTTACTCCTGTATCTTCTCTTACTTCCATCCTATCAGACTCAACTACCACCTCATCTCTGTGACTATAAAGAGCTGTTTTTGTAAAAGTTCCGCTTTGTCGCAGTATATCATGAATAGCTGTAGGAATCTCATCTTCAAGATTTTTCTCATAGAATAGATAGTACTTCTTATTTATTGCTTCCCATAGCTCTTTAAGCTCAGAATATACAGCCTTTCTGATTTTGACTGTACTTGTTTCCTTCTTATTTCGGTCTACTACCTTGCCGCCTTTTACGCCAGATACAAGTTCAGGATAATCCGCCAAAAATGAATTTCTATTTTCAGTAATTATATTCATATGCGCATCAACATACTTTTTCTGCAACATATCAATAAATATCTGCGTTGAATCTACTCCCCTAAGCTTTGCTACCCTATCAAGTTCATTTGCATC
>JAILRH010000145.1 GCA_024698345.1 Lachnospiraceae bacterium
TCGTCTATACACCGCTCAACGCCATCTAACTTCTCATAATGAGAACTTTACAAAGCTGATGCATGGCTTAAGCTCTGCCTTACAGTATAGATAATCCGGCGTTGTTCTGAAAGGGGTGGCAATGGGATGAGCGTATGCAAAATGTTTTCGGCACCAAGATTTCCTTGATTTGCTGTTCCTGTTTCATGTTCAAAAACTTGTGATAACACACAATCTGATTTCAAGACATATATTAACCATCCTGATATTTCTGGTATAAATGCTCTAAGACAGCCTACACGCTGGTTGATAAACATATTCTTTTCGCTAGATACTTTTACCGTAAAGAAGTAATCTCTTTTACCACGCGTACCAGTCATAGTTAAAAGAATGTCATTTTCATGGCATCTAAATCCTGATGTCATATCTGCCAATTCAGGCGGTATAAATACAGGTTTTTGTTCTAATTTGATAATATCATTTTTGACATTGCCGAGTCTAAGTACTTGATAATCTGACTTGGTTACAAAATCATTACTTTTATAGGCATATCCCCCAATAAAAGACACTAAATCATTTAATCTGCACCAACTCCAACTTTCCGGTATTTCAAAAGGAACCTCGGCATCAATACATATCTCCTGACTATCAACCTTTTCATAATGAGAATTATCCCTACGATAAATAATGGATTGATGCTTATCTTTTTTTAGTTTTCCTTCCGCTATTAAACGTTGTTTTTCTTCACGAATACGCTCTAATAGTACTGATGCTGGTTCATCGTTTTCATCTTGTGGAATAAGCTTACCCATAACAGCATCTTGTAAGATGGATTTTTTTAATTTCTCAGGGAATTCCTTATTTAAGCGTAATAAATCATTTTCTTTGAAATGATACTTAACAATAAAAGGTGTCAACTCGCTAATCTTTGCACTAATTCGATGTTGCTCTTCTATTGGTGGTAACGGGAAAAATAGTTGTGAAATTACAGCAGGTTTAAGCTCTGTTTGGTTTGTTGATCCCGATCCAAGACTTTCTAAAAACGGTTGATAGTATTTTAAAACATAATATACATATTCAATGGAAACCCGGTTGATAATTCTTATCACAGTTACATGCGAATCTGGTACTAGAATTGCATCACTAATTCTATCAGAATCATGGAACATCCCTATTCTTCCAAGAGTTCCGTTTCCAGTTGAATTGACAACAATATCCTTATCTTGAATGTATTCCTCAGGTGAATACTTTTCAAAAGCGGTAGCATCTAGATACTTAGCAAGCGACATATCAATGCCACCAGTCTTTACATTACATTTTTGAGCAAAAACTTGTATGTTGCTTTTATCTGCATACTTTGGTGATTTTCCACGTTTTATGTCTTTCGTTACAACCTCAGATAATCTCAACCATTCCCAACTCTCCGGTATTTCAAATGGCACCTCATCTGCTATAGAGACAGGCTCATTATTACCCACCTTCTCATAAGGAATATTATCTTCACCACGGAATATGTAAGAAGGGTTCTTTTCCTTCTTGATTTTTCCTTCTTTTATCAACTTTTGCTTTTCTTCTCTTATTCGCTCTATAAGTTTACTCGCCGGTTCATCATTCGGATCCTGCGGAACCAGTTTGCCCTGTACAGCCATCTGTAATATAGAGTTTTTTAACTGTTCTGCTGTCATATATTCATTCCTTTTCTTGTATGATAATTAGGAAGTTAATTATCACACTTTCCTTTTCTAATCATTATCTTCCAAGTCAATACCAAGAATACTTGTGATTTGTTCAAGTATACGGTCAATATCAGCATTGAGACTTGCTCTCTTTTCCTGATACTGCTGTATTAATTCTTTTGGAGGAAGAATCTCTTCTTCTTCGTGAGGAAATCCGCAAAGATCAATATTATATGTTCTGTCTTCAATCTCTTCAACAGAATATTCTTTTGCCTTATCAAATCCATCCTCATTTATTTCCTGACGATTATTCCACCATTCAATAACCGGATCAAAATGTTCCAGTTTCATAGGTTTCGTTTTTGAAAAATTCTTATATCCTTCCGGCATATCTAAACGATAAAACCATACTTTATCTGTTTTTTTTGTACTATCAAAAAATAAAATATTTGTTGTAATGCTTGTATACGGAGCAAACACACTGTGCGGAAGACGTATTACAGTATGAAGATTGAATTCACTCAAAAGTTTCTTTTTAATTGATACTTTCGCATTATCTGTTCCAAACAAAAATCCATCCGGTAAAATAACCGCAGCTCTTCCGTTTTTCTTCAGACGATACATAATAACCGACATAAACAAATCTGCGGTTTCAGAACTTGCCAAGTCATCTGGGAAGAATCCCTGAATGCTCTTGTCCTCATGTCCACCATATGGCGGATTCATTAAGATAACATCAAACTTATCATCATCCGTATAATCCAAAATATTTTTGCGCAATGAATTATCATGATAAATATTAGGAACTTCAATATCATGTAACAACATATTTGTTACGCAAAGCAAATATGGAAATGGTTTTTTCTCAATTCCATATATACTATCATCAAGCATTTTCTGTTCTTTTGTATCCGTAACCTGTTTGTTGAGTCTTGATAACCAACTTGTTATAAAACCGCCTGTTCCGCAAGCAAAATCAGCCATTTTTTCTCCGAGTTTAGGCTCTATCATCATTGCCATAAAATCCGTCACAGCTCTTGGTGTGTAAAATTCACCTGATGAACCGGCACTCTGCAATTCTCGCAGTATTTCTTCATAAACTGTTCCGAAAGCATGACTCTCTTTTACATCATCAAATTCAATTTCTTCAATAACATCTATTACCTGTCTTAAATGCACACCATCTTTCATATAGTTATTTGCATCTTCAAATGTTGATTTAACTACAGATTTTTTGACTGGTGTGTCACTCGTAACATTTAGTCCCTTGAGTGTAGGAAATAATGTATTATTAACAAAATCAAGTA
>JAILRH010000160.1 GCA_024698345.1 Lachnospiraceae bacterium
GACTTGATCCAGGACTTTCAACTGAGGATGTATCAACAGGAAAAGGAAAAATGCTTGGAAAGATGACTGGAATTTCAGTTTCTCAGGATGGAAAGATATTTGGAGCTTATGATAATGGTAATACTGAGCTTTTAGGACAGATTTCAGTAGCATCATTTGCTAATCCGTCCGGTCTTGAAAAAACAGGAGATAACCTTTATAGTACTACACTTAACTCTGGTGAATTTGACGGAATAGGACAAGAAATTACAACAGATGGTGGAAAGATGGTAACAGGAGCTCTTGAAATGTCAAATGTTGATCTTGCTACAGAGTTTACCGAAATGATTACAACACAAAGAGGATATCAGGCAAACTCAAGAATTATCACTACATCAGATACATTATTAGAAGAACTTATTAATCTTAAACGATAATTTATATTTATTGATGATAAGGGTTTAGGTGCACATTTAATTGTGCACTTAAGCCTATAAAAATGAAAAAAGGGAAATAACAGCTTACGGGGGAGGTTTTGAACAATGATCGAAGTAACAAGATTAAATAATGACAAAATTTTAATCAATTCAGATCTAATAGAATTGGTCGAAGAAACGCCGGACACTGTCATCTCTTTTAACAATGGAAAGAAACTGCTTGTAAAAGACAGTAAAGAGCAGATTAAATATAAAGTAATAGAGTATAAAAGAGAAATCTTTTCTAATTTGCTGAATATTAAAAAATAATTGCTAAAGAGGTAATTGTTATTTTATTTAATATGTAAATAGTATATAATAAAGGCGGTGAATGTTGTGGATATAGCATCTTTAGGCGGACTTATAGTCGGCATTGTAATGATGGTTTTTGGAATTGGTATTGCATCATTAGGAAATTTCGTGGATTTTGCATCCGTTCTTATTACAATCATGGGATCATTATCAGGTGTAATCGTATCCAGATCAATAGCGGATTCGATCAATGGTTTTAAATCTTTTGGTCTTGTTTTTAAGACCGTCGCTACGGATCCAACGGATACAATAAAAAATATTATTAGATTATCAAATGTAGCCAGAAAAGAAGGTCTTCTTGCTTTAGAAGAAGCAGCAGGAGAACTTGAGGATGCATTCTTAAAAAAGGCATCATGCTTGTTGTAGATGGTACCGATCCTGAATTGGTACGAGGCATTCTTGATACAGACTTGATGTGTATGGAAGCCAGGCATAAGAAAAATTGTTCATTCTGGGAAAAATGGGGTGAATTAGGACCTGCCTGGGGAATGATTGGTACCCTTATTGGATTGGTTAATATGCTCAAAGACCTTAGTGATATGGCAACTATAGGACCTAATATGGCTGTAGCTCTCCTTACAACATTGTATGGATCTATTATTGCAAACTGGCTTTGTTCGCCGGTTGCAGAAAAATTAAAATCAAATTCAGCTGCAGAGACAACTTTAAAAGAACTTACAATAGAAGGTTTGCTTTCGATACAGGCTGGTGAAAACCCTAGGGTTATTGAGGAAAAACTTAAATCGTTCCTTCCACCGGCAACCAGGGATAACGTTTCTGAAAATGATGATGCTGGAGGAGGTGAAGCTTAATGGCTAAAAAAAAGCAAGAAGATCCTCCGAAAGGCTCGCCGGCATGGATGGCAACGTTTTCTGACCTTATGAACCTGCTACTTTGCTTTTTCGTATTGCTTTTTTCTATGTCAAGTGTAGATTCAGCAAAATACGAACAATTAGTGGCATCATTGCAAAGTGCGTTTTCAGTATTGCCTACAGGAGGCTCAACTATTGTAGAGGAAGGCACATTTGTATCTTCTGGTGTTAGTCAGTTAGAAGAATTTGATTCTATATATAATTCTATTGAAAACGAGGGGCTTGGTACAGAAAATAATGAAACTGAGGAAGACCCTGAAAATAAAAAAACTACAACTGAGAAAAAAATCAGTGAAAAAGAATTAAAAGAAGAATATCTTTATAAAGCAGAAAAAGAATCTGAAAAAATGGAAAAAATTGTTAAAGATCAGGCCAAGAAAACCGGTATATTAGATC
>JAILRH010000163.1 GCA_024698345.1 Lachnospiraceae bacterium
AAATAACGCAGTTCACACCTGAAGAACTTAATAAGGGCAAGGATTTCAGACGAGCGATTGTCGAATTCTTAGAATGGTGTGGAGATGATTATATATTCTGTACATGGGGTTCCATGGATTTAGCGGAACTGCAGAAGAATATGAAACATTACGGAATGGAAAGAATATTGGATTTTCCATTGTTTTATATAGATCTTCAGAAGATGTTCAGTTTGCGATATGACGATGGTCATATAAAACGAACTTTATCACATGCAGTTGAGTACCTCAATATTGAGGAGACAATTCCATTTCATAGGGCATTGAGTGATGCGTACTATACAGCTCGAGTCATGAAAGAGATGGATTTTGAAAAATATAAAGACAGATTGTCTATTGATACATTCTATTCACCACGTATTAAGGAAGAAGAAGTATTTGTTAGATTCGATACATACACAAAATATATATCAAGAGAGTTTCTTTCAAAGGAGGAAATGTTTGAGGAGAAAGATGTATCGGAAATGAGATGTAACATCTGTGATAAGATGTTAAAACCAAAATTGAAGTGGTTCTCAGACGGTGGTCGAATGTATTATTGTTTGGGTGAATGCGAAGAGCATGGCTATGTAAGGGGAAAAATTAAAATTAAAAAAGTTGACGACGAAGCCTTTTTCGTAATAAAAATTATGAAATCAACAGATGAAGAAGGCGCAAACAGTATTTATGAAAAACAGGATGCTATAAGAGAAAAAAGAAGAGAGCGAAGACAAAAGATGCTCGATCATGAAATCGTCATCGATGAAATATGGGATGAAGAAAATAATGATGACGAAGATTAAAAAACAACCTGCGAGTTTGGGAACTTGCAGGTTGTTTTTTATAATAATTCGCAAAAAGTGAATCAATCTGTATTTTTATAATTGTCAATTAATGAATCAAGCTGCTCTAACAGACAATCAACTTTACCGTAGAAAGCGTCGTTGTTTGTTGGTAAATCAAAATTATCTCTGATTTCAGTAAGTGTGTTGATAATGTTGTTGAGTCTTGATTTTCCACTGCCGTTTAAGTATAAGAAGTAACGGCTGCGTTCATTTTCCTGTGGTGTAAGTTTCTTGAGAACAACTTCAATGTTTGGCTTCTCACCGATAAATCTGTACGTGATAGATGGTGAAGCGTGATTAAATAAGTTCTGAAGATAATAGATATCTCCGGTTTCTTTGTAATAATTCCAAGCAAAAGTTTTTCTCATTGTCTGTGCTCCGATGGAGTTGAGACCAACACTTTTACCAATTGCTCTGAACACTCTGTATGCCTGCTCCCTTGAAACAGGTTTATTTGTTCCGGCATGTCCGAGAATGAGATAAGAATCAGGTTTTTTACCTTTGCAATAATCAGCAATAATTTTCTGAAGTTCTTTTGGGAACTTGAAAGTTGTAGAAATACCCTTAGTACCATAAGATACGGAAATGCTGTCTTTGTTTAGTACATCTTTTACCTTGAATAACAGGATATCCTGAAGCTGAAGTCCGGTTCCAACTCCAATCTCAAACATAATGTAGTATTTGTAGTCTCTCTCCTTTAATGCTTCCTTAAAAGCTTCTAAAGTTTTTTCATCTTTGATAGGTGCAACCCAATTCATAAAATAACCTCCTAATTATCTCAAATCTCTGTTTCTGTGTCTCTTGCTTTCTCTGATTGCATTGAGTTCGCGAAGTTTCTTTCTGATGTAACAAACTACAGCGATAACGATAGCGAGAATAACAATTACAACAACCATTATAGAAATAAATTTCTTACTAATCTTAATGTGCTTCTTAGATTTAGTTTTTTGGCTTTTAGTATCTTTTGTGTTCTTATTGTTTTTTGAATCTGATACGGAATTTGAATCAGTATTTTTGTCTGAGTCTTTATCAACTATACTGCCATCATCAGCCGTTTTGTCTGAGTTTTTATCAACACTACTGTCATCATTATTGTCAGTTTTCGAAGAATTCTCAGAAGAAGCTGTATTGTCAGTTGAATTTGAACTTGAATCTGTTGGCGCTGTTTTTTCAGTATCTTTGTAGACCAAAGGTGCATAACCAACAGGTTTGTCGTTGAAGTAATATGAGTAGGTACCTATGGCAGAAGCAGGGGCGTCCTCTCTGGTGGTGAAATCAAATGAAGACGTAACATTTGCAAAATTCTTATTATTTGGAAGTACTACACAACTGTCAGGTGCAATCGACAGTGCTTTATCAGTTTTGAATCCAAAAGGAGAAGCTAAACTGTCAGTAAAAGTAAAGTCTGACTCGAAGTCAAATTTGGATTCATTTTCAGAAATATTAACCAATTTGAAATTCTCAAATCCATAATCAAACAGAAGTTTTGTATCTTTGTAAACGTTATATCCGTTGGAGTTAAGTACTACAGAGATAAGAGTCATACCGTTCCTTCTGGCGTAGGTTACAAGTGTAGTTCCGGATTCAGTTGTATATCCGGTCTTACCTCCTAATATACCTTCATAATAATATGCGTTATTCTTGTATAGCATCTTATGCCTGTTGTAAACGGTAAAGGCATCCTTTTTGTTGGTTTTGCTAAGGGTGTAATTATTGGTGCCGGAAATATTTAAAAATACAGGATTTGCAACAGCATCTTTTGTAATCATAGCCATATCATAAGCTGTAATGTAATGATTCTCGTTGAAAAGTCCGTTGGCGTTTGCAAAATGAGTGCCCTGGGCTCCTGCCTTTTTTGCACGTTCATTCATCATATTGGCAAATTCATCTACTGAACCACCTACATGTTCGGCCAGTGCAGTTGCAACTTCGTTGGCACTGTGAAGCATAAGGGCATAAAGACAATCCTCAACAGACATCTCTTCGCCAACCACCATACCAACATTGGCAGCATCGTATTCCAGAGAATCGATTGCATTCTGCGAAAATGTAACGGTATCTCCCAAGTTGGCGTTTTCAATGGTGAGAAGAGCAGTCATAATTTTTGTAATACTTGCCGGATACATCTTCTTATGACAACTCTTATCATAAAGAACAGTTCCTGTAGAAGCTTCGATGAGGCAGGCACTTGTACCAAAAATATCAGGTCCCTTTGGCCAATCCTTATCAGGAGTTTCTTTTTCATTTTTTGCAGCGTAAATATCTGTATTTATATTGATAACTGTAGCGCCAAGTGTCGCACAAAACATAGTGACACTTAGTAGCAATGCAGCAAATTTCTTCATGCGTTCCTCCGTATGTAGAAGACTATTATAGTCTTTATTTATCTGTATCGTTAATGCGAGTGTCATCATATAGTTAAACAAATGACACATATAGCATGTATCAATTTTAACGTTTTTAGTAACAAAAATCAAGTGCTTTATCACATATTGTTTAAATCTTTGTAACTAATCAGCCATGCACATAAAAATGGCTGAATGTAACTAAAAAAACTTGACAGGATATGTATATATATAGAATAATTGACGTTGGGCTCGCGGGTTTTACAATGCTCAATTTTTTATTCCAAATTTGATGAGTATAACTTATAGACAGAAAAAGGAGCGTTACATTTGTGATTTTAAGTCACTAATGCAGCAGCTCCTTTTTTTAGCATTTTGTTCATTTAAACAATTTGCTCATTTAAACAATTTGCTCATTTAAACATTACGTTTCTTTATAACCTTAAGTCGAGTGAATTCCTCACGCTCTTTTTCCTCAAGAGCATTTGTCAGATTAACAACTAATTCCTCGTATGTTGGAATGGTAATATTCCTGAGGGCGTTAGCACGTTTTTGAGTCTTTCTGATATTGTAAGCAAGTCTGTATGCAGAGTTTTCAATCATTGCAAGTCTGACAGTGAGATTGGCAACATTTTCAAAACACTGTTTTGCGTGGTCGAGGGACTCGGTTGTGCCATAGAATGAATATACGGGATTGTGTATTGCATCGTTGTGAGTTACCAAAGGTATCTCAGTTCCCATAATACTTCGGCTCTTGATTTTAATGTCGTCAATGAGTGGAACATTAAATGCAAATACTTCGACATTCTGAATTCCCAAGTCTATGTTGGCTTTTTCCAAAGCCCTGTATGCCTCAGTGAAGGTTTTGTCAATTTCTATTTGAATATCCTTGGCGCGCTGATTAAGATCCATTATTTCACGGACAAGAATATTTCTTTTTTTATCCATCAGCTCAAAACCCTGTTTTGCAAGTGCAAGAGAATTCTTTGCTGCAATCAGGTTTCCCTTGGTAGGTGCTGCCTTTATATCCATTATCTAAACCTCCATATCTATAATAGTTCAATAAAAATACTAAATAAATGTATTAATAATAATAGTAATATTTATAAAAAATGGATTATATCATCGATCATTATATTTTTTAATCTTCATTAGATCCGTTTTCTTCATCAGTTGAAACAGTACCACCGGTAATGTCGTAATATTTGTCCATAATCTTGGTGTCAATTCTGTCTAACTCTTCCTTTGGAAGCAGGTGTAATAATTTCCATCCAAGATCAAGTGTCTGGGTAATTGTACGGTTAACATTTGGTCCCTGACCGACAAACTCTGATTCAAACGCTCTACCGAATTCAAGATATTTCTTGTCAGTTGGCGATAACTCGTCTTCACCGATTACCGAAGCCAAAGCTCTTGCATCACCAACTTTTGCGTAAGAAGAGAAAAGCTGGTTAGCAACATCCTGATGATCATCTCTTGTGTAACCTTCACCGATACCGTCCTTCATAAGACGGGAAAGTGAAGGGAGAACATTGATTGGCGGATAAAGTGACTGTCCGTTAAGTCCTCTGTCTAATACAATCTGACCTTCAGTAATATATCCTGTAAGGTCAGGAATCGGATGGGTAATATCATCATTTGGCATTGTCAAAATCGGAATCTGTGTAACTGAACCGCTCGCGCCTTCAACAATTCCTGCACGTTCGTAAAGTGTTGCAAGTTCCGAATATAAATAACCGGGATAACCTTTTCTTGAAGGAATCTCACCTTTTGATGAGGAAACCTCACGCATTGCCTCAGCATATGTTGTCATATCTGTCAGGACAACAAGGATGTGCATTCCCTTTTCGTAGGCAAGGTATTCTGCAACTGTGAGAGCAACTTTTGGTGTAATGAGTCGCTCAACAACAGGATCGTTTGCCATGTTAAGGAACATAACAACGTGTTCTGAAGCACCTGACTCCTCAAATGTTTTCTGGAAATATTCGGCAACGTCATGCTTTACACCCATGGCTGCAAATACAACAGCGAACTCTTCATCTGTATCGTCACCAAGTGATGACTGATTAACAATCTGAGCTGCAAGCTGATCATGAGGAAGTCCGTTTCCTGAGAAAATTGGAAGTTTCTGACCTCTGATTAATGTAGTAAGACAGTCGATTGCAGAAATACCGGTTCTGATATAGTTTCTTGGGTATTCTCTTGAAACAGGGTTAAGTGGCATTCCGTTTACATCACGTCTCTCCTCGGCATCAATTGGTCCGAGACCATCGATTGGAACACCGATACCGTTGAAGGTACGTCCAAGAATATCAGTTGAAAGTGCCACTTCCATTGGGTGTCCTGTAAGCTTTGTGTGAGTATTAGTAAGTGACATTCCCTCAGAACCTTCGAATACCTGAATGACTGCTTTGTCACCATAGATTTCTATAATTCTTCCGATTTTTTTATCTTCACCATCATTGATGGAAAATTCAACTATTTCATCGTAGGCCGCATCCTGTACACCTTCAAGTGCAACAAGAGGACCGTTGATTTCGCTTAAACCTAAATATTCAATAGCCATTTAGGTACCTCCTTATGCGTGTTTAGCCATAATTGTGGCATGGAAATTGTCGATTAACTGTTTGTAATCATCGAATTTTTCCAGTTCGTTGTTTGCAACATCATATTTGATAGAGATTATTTTTTCAAATAAATTCTGTTCTTTCAAAACAGACACAGGGATACCAAGGGAAATGATATCTGAACATCTGTCATTTAAGTATAGAATGGTACGCATCATTTTGAGCTGTTTTTCCAACGGAACGCAGGTATCTTCCGGATGGAAGGCGTTCTGCTGAAGGAACCCAAGTCTTATAATACGCGCAATTTCAAGTGTAAGTTTCTGGTCATCCGGCAGTACGTCACTACCGATAAGTTTTACGATTTCCATCAACTCACTCTCTTTGTTGAGGATTGCAAGAATCTTGTTTCTGCATTCAACAAAGTCAATATCAACATGTGTGTTGTACCAGTTTGACAAATCAGTCATGTACTCACTGTAACTTGTAAGCCAGTGAATAGCAGGGTAATGTCTTGCGTAAGCAAGTGATTTATCAAGTCCCCAGAAACAACGAACGAATCTCTTTGTGTTCTGAGTTACAGGTTCTGAGAAATCTCCACCCTGTGGTGAAACGGCACCGATAATTGAAACTGAACCTTCAGTACCGTTGAGATTCTCCATGTAACCGGCTCTCTCGTAAAATGCAGAAAGTCTGCTGGCAAGATAAGCAGGGAAACCTTCCTCGGCAGGCATCTCCTCGAGACGTCCTGACAATTCTCTTAAGGCTTCAGCCCATCTTGATGTTGAGTCCGCCATAATAGCAACATGGTAACCCATATCTCTGTAGTATTCTGCAAGTGTTATACCAGTATAAATACTTGCCTCACGGGCTGCAACAGGCATGTTTGATGTATTTGCAATAAGAGTTGTTCTGTCCATAAGCGGATTGCCTGAACGGGGATCGATAAGTTCTGAGAACTCTTCAAGAACCTGCGTCATCTCATTTCCACGTTCGCCGCAACCGATGTATATAATAATGTCTGCATCAGACCATTTTGCAATCTGGTGCTGACTCATAGTCTTTCCTGTACCAAATCCACCCGGAATTGCAGCAGTACCACCCTTTGCAATTGGGAACAATGTATCGAGAATACGCTGTCCTGTGATAAGCGGAATAGAAGAAGGATAACGTTTTGCGATTGGTCTTGGAGTTCTGATAGGCCATTTCTGTGTAAGAGTGAGCTCAACCTCAGTTCCGTCATCTTTTTTCAAAACTGCAATAGTATCGTCAATTGTATATCTTCCATCTTTCATTACACTGACAACAGTTCCTGAAAGAGTAGGTGGAATCATTGATTTGTGTACAATAGCTCTCGTTTCCTGAACCTCGGCAATGATTGTGCCACCGGTAATATAATCACCCTCTTTGATAGTGATGTGTGTATCCCACAATTTACCGGTATCCAAAGAATCAACAGACACACCTCTTTTGATAAATGCACCTGATTCTCTCTTGATTTCGCTAAGAGGTCTCTCAATACCGTCAAAAATATTATTAAGAATTCCAGGTGCCAGTGTTACAAAAATAGCGCTTCCGGTGCCGTAAACCAACTCACCGGGTTTGAGTCCGCTGGTTTCTTCATATACCTGAATAGTAGTCATTTCAGATGTAAGACCGATTACTTCACCAACAAGTCTTTCTTCGCTGACATAAACCATTTCACCCATTTGGAAATCAGTCTTACCCTTGATGTATACAACAGGTCCGTTAATTCCGTATATTTTAGATGCTTTTTCCATAATTGCCTCCTAAAGTGAAATAGTAAAATGATCCTGTTCTTCAGACAATTTGGTTTTGAAAGAATTGTCCACAAGGATATTTCTGGCTTCGATAATGGCTTTTGTACCACCAACAAAAGAAGTCTTTGAAACCTCAATATTTACTGAAGTTTCCTTTGACAATGTATCTAACAATCCCTTATCGGATTCATCAATAAGGAATACTATATCTTCGCCGTCAAACTGCTTCTTTATGGAAGTAATCTGAGAAATAAGCATTGTCTTATATTCAGAAGTCTTTTTATATGCTTCGATTTTTTTATTAACTTCTGAAAAAACGTAGTTTTTAATCTCATTATGATGATTAGATACTTCACGTTTGATTTCAGCCTGAGCCTTTGCCAAAGCTCTCTTAGCCTCTAATTTTGCTTCGGAAATCTTAGCCTCCTCAATTACTTTTGAGTTTTCGGCATATTCTCTTTTATGTTTTTCGAATTGTTCATCTAAATTTCGTTTGTAAGTAGTAAGTATTTCATCACTCTTTTTGGATGCATCTTCGAGGGAAACATTTTTAAAATGTTCCATTTTCTCTTCTACAGTCAAAAACTTCACACCCTTTCTATATTATTTCAATTAATTTCTATCTCTTATTAGAGAATATCTAAACTATCTTATTAGAGAACATCTAAATAGTTCTTGAAGTGGAATATATCATATTCCTTGTTAAATCTTGATACCGATTGCTTCGTTTATATATGCAGTAATGAAATCTGAACGTCGGCCGGAACCGTGACGGTCAGGAATTTCAAGAAGAAGCGGAAACTTTCGGTTTAATTTGATATCATCCATAACTTCCGGAATAAGATTGCTACATTTTTCGGTGATGAGGATGATACCAATGTCTTTGTTTGAAAGAACATTGGTAACAGCCTCTTTAATTTCATTTTTTTCATGGACAACAACGCCTTCGATACCGGCAAGTCTCATACCGGTAAGTGTGTCAACGTTGTCGCTGATGAGAAACATTCTCATAAATTGTTCCTCCCTAAAATATAAATAAAGATTGTATATAACTTCTTGAATTAAACAAGTGCAGGAAGTTTACTTAAAATTAAGAAAGCAATAAGGAATCCGTAGATGGCAACACCTTCACCAAGAGCTACGAAGATAAGAGCTGTACCGAATGGGCTTCCTTCACTTACTGCGCTAAGAGCAGCGCTTGCAGCATTTGCAACTGCGATACCACAACCGATTGAACCAAGACCAACTGCGAGAGCAGCACCGATAAAACCAAGACCAACAGAAAGTGGTACAGTGCTGAGATTGATAGATTCTGCAGCTGATGCTGTGTTAGCAAATAAGAAAATTGAAGAGCCGGCAAAAACCAAAGAGAAAGAAATAACATTTCCTAAAAGTGAATGTTTTGCAGCTTCCTTGCTCTTATCGCTAACTGCGTAGTAAAAAGCTACAGGTAATGCAATTGTAAGTACAAATAAAAATAATGAAATAAGATTAACTAACATAATTAATATCCTCCTAATGTTAAAAAATATAAAAACTAATGTAATTATTTGATAGTTTAAGCTATTTTAATGCTGATATGGATTGAATTTCTTACCTGTTCCGCTGTAGAAACGTCCAAACATCTCGTAATACTCAAGACGTAGGCACTGAATTCCAACGATGAGACCTTCAAGTCCACATACAAACAGGTTACCAAGAATTAATACAATAACTGCTTTTAAGCCGATTTTTCCTTCAGCAACGCCGGCAAGGATGAGAACAACTTCCATCATAATACCGTGGCTGATAGCGAAAGCACCAACTCTTATGAATGAAAGAGTGTTGGTGAAGTAGGAAAGCAGTACCTCGAAAAGTTCAAAGAACTGTTTTACAACAAAAACTGGTGCAGATTCTTCCAAAAGTTTTGATTTCTTTTCGAGAGCATTCTCAATAGGCTCCTTGATTGCTATGATTAATAAAGTAATTATTAAAAGAACAATTATAGCAGCCACAAATTTTATTTCGTGTCCTGTCATGGCAAGTACAATACAGCCAATGACTACACCGTAAAAAATGAAGCCTGTAAGACCGTTTGGACCTATGAGCAAATCGGTATATTTTTTCATTCTTATGCAATTATACATATTGAGAACCATTGATAATATTATCAAAAAAATACCAAATAAGATTGTGGCAACAAATACGATATTTACATTGCCCACAACCGGAAGATTAACCATACTTTCCCTTGGATTAATCCACAGCCCTTCAATTAAATCCTCGAAACCAAATATGCTTCCGTACAGGAAACCGAATATTGTAGAAACCATTCCGGCGTATGAAATGATTCCGGCTAGTTTTATTCCTTTTAATTTATATAGAAGAAAACCGCCGATCATAAGACAAAGTCCCTGGCCTATATCGCCAAACATGATTCCAAATAGTAGCGGATAGGTTAATGCAACAAGTACCGTAGGATCAACCTCGCCATATTTTGGTGTGCCATACATATCAACAAACATTTCGAATGGCTTAAAAACCTTTGGATTCTTAAGTTTGGTTGGAGGGGCTTTCTTTTCTGTAGCCTCCTCATCAATCATGCAGACAACATTATCATCGTCCTCGGTTTCTGCAAGAAGTCTGTTTGCATCTTCCGTTGCCATCCATCCGCAAAGTACATGGAAAACGATGTTGGACTGTCTTGTACAAGCCGCTAACTTTCTTACATCAAAGTTTCCATATGCGATTTCGATACGTTTGTAAGCACTCAAAATATCTATCTTGTTGTACTGAATAATATTAACTAATTTTGACTCTATATTATTAATATCTTCATCAATTACAGCAATCTTCTTTCTGATGTCAAGACATATATCAGAAGGAGTTCCCTCATATTCTTCAGGAATCTCGATAGTTTCAAAATGAAGAGCGTCAAATGAAGAATCAATCTGTTTGATGGATGACTCCGGTGCAAAATAGACACCGTAAACATAGTCATTATCCATGTACCCTTGAATAAACAATGCTTCCATATCCGGGGCAATGAATTCTTCAAAACTTCTGTACATGTCTTTAGGAATTCGACCAAACTTGTATTTGATATAATTCATCTTTAGAACATCATTCAGATTATATTCAATATCCTTAAATGGAGATATCTTTTCGTAATCTTCCATGAGATGCTTTTTCTGAAGTTTGAAGGCTTCAATATCTTCTCTGTATTTTGCAAGCTTTCCACTGACGTCATTTATAATGTCAGTGGCCTCGGGAACCGTGAGAGCGGCCAGAGGTTCTTTAGTGTCGGTTCCTACAAGATCTATTAATTCGTGAGCGTTGTCAAGCAGAGTCTTGTAAGGATTCGCTTCCACAAAAGGAAGTAAATCGCCTGATGAATTGAGTTCGACCAATGCATTTTCAAGCTGTATTTCATATTTTGATAGGTAAGTATCAATGATTCGGTCAATGTCAGATTTAGGTCCTGCCAATGTCACGAAACTCATTTTTACAATCATTAAACACTACTCCCCTTTCTCTTAATATATTTCATTACAGTGTCAGGCGGATAACCGTACCTTATACATTCTAAAGCTGTAATGATTTTTGCAGATTCCGAATTCCTAAAATGGAAATAAGCGGTAATACATGCAAGGGAATAAGGATTATCTTTGTAATCCTTTCTGATGACATCATCGATAATCTTTTCACATTGTGATTCCAGTGTTGAATCGGTTGTGAAAGTATGTTTCTTGCCGTAGTAAGTTTTGTTGGCAAGTTCTATAACCTCTTTTGCCGATGAAGCCTCAACAAGTTGTTTTATATTATCCTTCTTCAATTTGTAATTGATAGGAAGAAGGAAAGTATAAATAGCGTCATTGCTAACTGTATAATATGCTTTGCAGCGGTATATCCACAAAAGATTAAGCAAATCAATCCTGGTACCGTAAGATCTTGTGATGAACTCATTTTCGGATTTTGAAAAAATCCTGTCTTTTTGCTCCCAGAAAGAAGAGAAGTAGTACATATCAAGAGCCATCTCGTAATCAAAAAGTGTAGGATTAGGGAAAGTTGTCTTTACTCTGCTGAGAATATCAAAATATTTAGTCCCTGAAAGTTTGTTGATGAATTCTTCAAGATTGGTTGATTCAGCAACAAGCTTTGTGTTTATTTTTGAATGTCGCTCGAAGTCATTTTCCAAAACGGAAACAGTTGATGACTGACGGGGATCCAAAATAATACGCATATATCTTTTGAGTGTAAGTATCTCATATCTTATAAAGTAGAGACTAAGATATTCACTCTGATGTTTCTGAGCAAAATGGACAATTTTTGTAAAGTCCTCATAAGTAGAAAAATTAAGCAACCACTCTATCTGACCGCGGTGAACATTTGCAGGATCAAGATCCGCAAATAATTGTACGTAGTTAGGTTGCTTTTGAAGGTATGCAAATGCTTCTGCAACAGAACCGCAACTAGCAAGTTCAGACCATTCTTTTTCTTTGAAGAGATTACTTCCCATGGCTTTAATCTTTGTAGTCAAGGCACTGTAAGCAAACACATTGCCTTTAGCCATAAAATCACTCCTTTATTATATTGTTGAAAATTGTATCAATCCACTCGTCTTTTTTCTCGGTGAAAAGCTTATCAAGCTTGTCGTGAGTTTCTGTGGATTCTTCCATATATTCGTCGATTAAATTTTGGTTGGATGCAAATAACTCTGTTCGTATTGCATCAACTTTTTTGTCGACTTCTGCGTCAAGTTCTCTGTCAAAAGAAATCGTTTTTTGCCTCATTTCTTCTGAATAAGCACTCTGTTCTTTTTTTGTGCTTTCCATAATCTTGGAAGTTGCAGAGTCAATTTTTGCAAGGTTGGCAATTACTTCGTTAATGTTATTAACCATACATAGCCTCCTTTTTATTTTTTTCGGTATTCAGTACTAGACTACCACTTTTTCTATATTTTTCAATAAGTAGAGAGAAAAAAATATACTCTGTTATCTATGAATAGATGGCGAAATAAAAAGGATATTTTCAAAAATGGTTTTATATATTAAAATAATGTGGGTGATTTCCCCCTCATCTAAACAAAGTGAAGGTGAGGGCAAGAACGCTGAGGCGCTCTTGAATAAGAAAAAAATGATAAAAAGTCAGGAGAAGCAGAATGAGATTACGAAACGTACCTGGTTCAAGAGAAGCAATAGCCGAGAGTAAATATACAATAAATGAACCACAGGAATACAAAGGAAAATGGAACGAAGTATTCGGAAATGACAAACCAATCAGGATTGAGATTGGAATGGGAAAGGGAAAGTTTATTACACAACTTGCCCTCGATAATCCGGATGTGAATTATATTGGAATAGAAAAGTTCTCAAGCGTTCTTATCAGGGCAATTGAAAAGAGAAGAGAACTTGAAATTGATAATCTTCTATTTATAAGAATGGATGCAGAAATAATAGCTGACTGCTTTGCAGAGGGAGAGATTGATAAGATATATCTCAATTTTTCGGATCCATGGCCAAAGGACAGACATGCGAAGAGACGTCTTACATCTAAGGAATTTTTTGCAAGATATGACAAGATTCTCAAGAAAGACGGTGTAGTAGAGTTCAAGACAGACAACAATCTGTTGTTTGATTTTTCATTAGAACAGATTCCAATGGCAGGATGGGAGATTGTGGAATGTACAAGAGACCTTCATAATGATGAAAAGATGAATGAAGGAAACGTTATGACTGAGTACGAGGAGAGATTTTCTGCAAAAGGAAATCCTATAAATAAGTTGATTGCTAAAAGATAAAATAATGATATTTATATATGTATAAAAGTTTTTTGAAAAAACACTTGACTTTTATTGAGTAAATGATTTATAATCTTTTTGTTGTCAATCAACAGGCGCGATTAGCTCAGTTGGTAGAGCACCTGACTCTTAATCAGGGTGTCCAGGGTTCGAGCCCCTGATCGCGCACTAGAGTGTCGGTTCATGAGATTAAATTCTCAAGGGTCGGCGCTTTTTTTGTGCGTAAGCAATGAGTCCACATATAAACAAAGATAAAGGTGCTTGGAGAAGAAAGCTTGCTTTCTGAAACAGGCGCCTTTTCTTTGTTTTATGCGGCGAATGCCGCATCAGTGAGAAGAAGCGAAGCGGATTCGAACTGTGCGACTCATTGCGGTAAACGAGCTTGTTTGAAATGATTGTGTGTTTTCCCCATTCTAACTCCTTTCCAAGTCAAAAACTGTAGAAATGAGTTACAAAAGGTAGTTTGTTATCTCATAAATAAATCGGGTTAACCTAATTGAATTCAATTTATAAAATATGGTATTATTTCTTATATATTATTTATTGAAAGGATTCTTATGAGCGAAAAAATACAACTACGAAATAGTACTGTTGATTTTCTTGTTTTTACAAGAGATGCAGGGGAAGATGGGATAGAAGTCAGAGTTCAAGATCATGATGTTTGGCTAACACAAAAAGCAATCGCCCAATTATTTGATGTTGACAGAAGCGTTGTTACAAAACATTTAAAGAATATTTTTGACTCAAATGAATTAGATGAAAATTCAACTTGTGCAAATTTTGCACAAGTTGCTGATAACGGAAAGACATATCAATATAAATAATTGCAAAAAATTATTTAGCCAAAGATGAAATAACGGAATTAAATGAAATAGTAACTATGTACCTTGATTATGCAACCAGACAGGCTCGGAGACAGATTCCTATGACTATGGAGGACTGGAAAACTAAACTAGACGCTTTCCTGAAATTCAATGATGCGGAAGTCCTGGCAGACAAAGGAAGAGTTACTGCTGCAATTGCAAAAGAATTTGCCGAAAGTGAATTTGAAAAATATAGAGTAATACAAGATTCCCTATATCAAAGTGATTTTGACAAATTAATTGAAGAAGGTATGAAAAGCAAATAGATTGGAATAATAATATTATAAAAACTACCTTTCAACTCAATTTTTTGCCCACAAATTTTCTGACTTTTTAAAAAATGCTAATAATTATTAATAACAAAATATAAAAAGTTATGACTCGGGGAGCCCTTGTAAACAAAGGGCTCCTTGATGTTTTAATAACAATTAATAAAGTCATATAACAGCCTTTAAAATAAGAAATTATAATAATGATACTGACCCTCAATATGTATTTAAATTTGATGCAATGG
>JAILRH010000190.1 GCA_024698345.1 Lachnospiraceae bacterium
CAGGTTCTAAGTACCTGCATAAGAGACTGCATAGTTGTATAGCTGACACGATATCCATTTTCACACGCCTGATAACCAAGTGCTATTGCCAGATGTGTTTTACCAACTCCAGGTGGTCCGGAAAGTATTAAGTTGTAGATGTCGTCGATCCAGTTAAGCTCAGACAACTGATTCAGCTGTTTTCGAGTTATTGACTGACAAAAATTCAAATCGAAATCCTTCAAATATTTCGGATATGGGAAACCAGCCTCCTTGATTCTTCGTTCTTTTGGTTGAACGATGCACCATTTTTGGTGTATCATTCAAGCAAATTACCCTTTTCGTTCAGTTCCTTAATCCTGTCCTCAATCAGCCTAGCCTTCTCTTTTTCAATTTTTATATCTTTATAATTTCTGACAGCATGTCTTTCCAAAATAGCTTCTAATTCAGTCATATTATTCCTTATATCTTTGCTTTTTTTCTATTGTTTTTTCGTAATGTTCTTTTTCTATTGTTTTTTTTACACTGCTTTTTCGTACTGATTGTATATTTATTTCTTGCAACAATAAAAGTAATAACGCTTATAACAGCTATTACTCCGCAGAGAATCCCAAGATCTACCATGCCATAATAAATTTGTTTTTTGTTGTGATTGGTATTAATTGTTACAATTACAAATACTTCACCAAATAATGAAAAAACAAAGGATAGTATCGAATATATTTGGATATCTTCCAATTTTTCTATACGCTTCGCTGTGGTTTCAGGATGTTTTTTTCTATATATAACACTTGAAATGATACCAATTACACCCAGCAACAACGCAAACGCTATAGTAATGTACGCTTCTTTAGCGATTTGCTTTGATGTATCAAAGCGGATTTCCTGATTATCTGCGCTTACCCAGATATCAATCTTACCCTCCTCACGTTTATCGACTTGTTCCCTAATCTGTCTGTAATGATATTCTCCATCTGCATACCAGGTCAATAAATAGTCATACCTTGTAACATAAGTTCCATGGTGTAATACTTTCTTAGCTTTGAGATTAGATATTTCTCCAGACATTTTTTCAAAATCGCTTGATCTAACAGAACTATGCAAATTAACCAATCCACAAAACAACAAAGTTGCCGCTATAATAAAACACAATAAACTCACACGTTTCCTATAAAAATCAAATAATTGCATAATTATTACCTATCCTTATTATCTAGTTATCAATTATTTAGTAGATTGTCCGACACTAATTTACAACTTCCATGCAAACCTCTCAAATCTTCTATCAGTGCCTTTCTCATTGCATCCATTACATATTGCTCCTCATCTCTTAATTCACGGTTCACATAATACTTTTCAATCATGAGTGAATAATTAGAATTAGAATTATCATATTCATATCTGTAATGGATTTCACTTACAACGTTTTTATAAATAAAACTATTTACATCCGGTCCATTTATTCCATCGAGAACTAATGATCCCGGACTATCATTATAAATTAGAAACATTCCCTTTTCTCTATCAGCTGTCCAATGTCTCGGCATTCTTGCTTCTCCACCATGGTACACTCTTATAATTTTAATTTTTTCGAGAAATTTTTCATCTTCTTCATTTAATCCTTCAAAGACAAAATTAAATTTGCTATCCATTTTATCCCTCCTTTAGCCAAAAAACTTGTATAAAATAATCAGTACGACTATTTTGTTGAACGATGCACTATTTGGGGTGTATCATTCAAGCATTACATCTTGTATCAGATAAATAATAAGCACTACATCTTGTTTTTACAATACCATTTATTCATACTTTGAGTATATCATAATGTGTAAAATTAACCTCAACTAATTGCTGTTATTATCTATTTCTACAACTGTAAATGGCAAAGCTTTAATACAATCTTCCACTTCCACGTCCTTCATTCAGCGCAAGTATTCTCTTTGACATTACCGGATGACTCACAAATAGATTATATAGCCATACAAAGAAACCTCTTATACTTCTCATTTCATTTATGTAATCTTGCTTATCTACCATCTTGTACAGATGACGATCAATAACCAGTATCAACATCGCGTCAATGCCATCCACGCCTGTCAATCTTTGAGCCAAACGATCACAGCTATATTCTCTTGTTCTGGAAGCTATTGACCCTATTAATGGAATCTGCATAGCAAACCATATTGGTATATTATAGTGAAGTGTAGCATGACCATAATAAATGTGGGCCATCTCATGGGCTATAACAAATTTCAAGGCGTCCATATCTTTGTGCTCTCTGTATGCAACCTCAAATAATTCTGAGTGGATACAAATCCACTGTCGTCTGAATATAAATGTTGAGAAAGCATTTAGTATGCCATTACTCTGAGCCACATACGTTTTCGGAGTTTGTATTCCAAGTCGTTTTGCATATCTTTCAACAATATCGTACACTTCAGGAAAATTACTTTCTGTAATTCTCAATGACATACATCTGTACTGTGCATACATAATATACAATCCAAGATATCCTACAACAATAAGTAATAATCCATATCCTAAGGCAGTTACTTCAAAAGGAATATCTTCCTCTGTCAGTTTATCTTTTTCTGATTTCTTATCGTTTTTCTTTTCTGTCTTCTTCTCCGTATCCTTATCTGATTTTGTTTTATCAGTTGTTTTTTTCACATCTCTATTTGTTTTTTTGTTCGTTTCTTTTACTTTGTCCTTTGACTTTCCTTCTGCATTTTTATCTGTTGACTTATCGTCTGAATTAATTTTACTATCATCAGAAAGTATATCTTCTTTGAATTCTTCCTTAACCTGAGCAACATATTCCTTTGCAAGCTCCATATTTTTCGAATAGTTATTTACAAAAATAGAAACCACAACTATTATCATAATAATATTTAATTCGATTAATCTCCTGTACCACCTTTTTTCCAAACGATGTCTACACAGTTCTCCCATCTCCTTCGTAATTGGCTCTTCAAGTTCCTCCGGTGTCATTTCAAACACTTTTTTCTCCCCAAGCATTTTCTCATACTTAGATTTTTCCTTCTTTTTCATAGGATAGATTCCCATTAACATCTTGTTTTTTTTGCTCATTTGTCTTTCTCTCCTTTTGTATTTCAGTTCAATTATTACAACCACATATAATATTACACGCAAAAACAGAAGAATACTCTTTTTTGTCGTAAAAGGTTATTCTTCTGTCGTGAATTGCATTTTTTATATCTGTTCGCATGGTTTACCATCTATTTGGGGCACCGGTAAAAGAATTGTCAAACAAAATCTTCCATCCAAGATTTCCATAGATATCTCACCACCATTTTCCTCGACTGTCTTTTTTATTGTACCAAGGCCAAATCCATGTAGTTCCTTATTATTTTTGGTAGTGAATCCATTCTTCTTTACCAATATCTCTCTATCTGTAGCATTATTATTAGAATCATCTATAGTATTACTAATGTCTACACAATAGAATGATTTTGTTCTTTTTATAGAAAAAACTATGTTTCTTTCTCCTTCAATCTTTTCGCACGCCTCAATGGCATTATCCATTGCATTTGAAAATATAGAACAAATATCTAACGATTTCATATCCAAGCCGTAATCCATAACTCCATATAACGAAAATTCTATATTCTTCTGCTCCATCAATTCCAACTTAGATGTAACAATACAATCAAGCATTTCACATCCTGTAACTACTCTTGGAGATAGTGCCTGAATTCTTCCCAGCAAATCATTTATATATTTTTTTGCTTCGGTCTCTTTGCCATTTTCATTAAGCATCTGGACTGCAATCAAATGATTTATAATATCATGCCTGAATCTTCTAGTCTCTTCCTGCGATTCTTTATATTGTTCAAAATGTACCAATTCCAACTCATTTATTTCTTTCTGGTACCTTTGTCCAACCTCATAATAAAATGACAATTTATTACTTATCATCAATGACGGAATAGCAATATATATTATCGTAATCAGCACAACAATAATCACTCTTATTGTAATTGGGAGTTCTATTCCTCTTTCCTTTTCCACCTCCATTTCAGATATAATAATTGAGTAAATAGAAAAAACAATTAGACCTGTGCCAAGTAAAAACACTCTTTCCTTAAGACTGCACTGCAAATTGATACCCTTTCTTATTAATCCACGATATATGACAATAATAAAAATGATACACACACATATCACAAAAGAATAAAATTGTATGCTATCTTCATTATTTCCTTTTATGTTAAGAAGTTCTACACATGTCCCTGAGTAGCTGGCACCGCATGCGGTTATAAGTAGGAAAGAATACAAAACAGCCCTGCCTCTTTTCCATATTCGTTCTCTATTTCCTCTTATAAAATAACAACACCATAATGTGAATATCAATACAGTGCATATAACTGTATAAGGAACCATTTGTTTGCTTCCAAACCATTCAGACAAAATGGTTACCGCTACATCCAATAATAAAATGCCTATTGTTTTTTTGTCGGTCACAATTGAGTCTTCAAATAATGCTTTGGCTGTCAGAATAGTAAGGCAAATCAATAACAATTCGGTTATTCCTGATATTATAATCATTTCCCAATTCACTAGATTGCACTCCTTTTCACATATGATAGCAACGCTTCCTTAACTTGCTTCTCTTTTGTTCTACTAAGAGGAATACTCTCTTTGTTATCTAACATAACTTCATTTTTTGAAATACGTACGACATGCGCCATATTAACCAAAAAGCTTCTATGACATCGTACAAAATTATACATTCTTAGTTCATCTTCATAATCTTTAATGTTGTACCTGCGACTATATTCCTTCTGTTCGGTCACAATTTTTATATCCTGGTTCTGTGCTTCCATGTATATCACATCCTTTATGGGAACTAAGTTCATATCCTCACTATCTTTTAGCATTAATTTCTTCTGTGCAGAATCTTTTTCTATAAGGTATGTTATCACCTCAGATAACTGCTCGGCTTTTACAGGTTTAGTGAGGTATCTAAGTGCATTCACTTCGTACCCCTTAAGAGCATATTCCACATGGGATGTCAAAAAACACAGCGCTATCTCCTCATATGTTTCCCTTATTATTTTTGCTAAAGATATTCCGTCAATTTCAGGCATTTCAATATCCAGTATTATAAGGTTATATTTTTTTTGCTCTACAGCTTTCAACAACTCCTTACCACTGTCATAAACATCTATCGAAAGATCCAGATTCCTGTATGCAATTTCCAATTGTTTTCTAGTATTATTCAATTCAATTATTTCATCATCGCAAATTGCCACTCTCATGGTTACTACCTTTCTAATTTCTTTTCCCATCCCACATGTGATAATACTCATCTTCACCTAACTATTTATCATCATATCACACTTTCCATCCATACACTACAAACCGCAATTCAAAAAATATTTTTTTTAATATGTGCAATATTATACCGATAAGCTTCGTTTACAGTAAGCGCTTAATTTAAGGGAACCAAAATAAAGTTCCATATATTCACCATAACATTTTGATATAAAAATACCACCTAGCCGATTGACTGGGTGGTATTTAAATAAATTCAACTATCTTTCCAAAAAAATCTTCAGTTGAAGCAATTGCTATACACTGCGGCATATCATAAATTGGCACTGGTTCAAACTCTTTTCCATTAATCCTAAATTTACTATATTTTTTTTCGGGTATTTCATCTAGTTTTAGTACCGAGTATTGTCCTATTTGAAAATTATAAATAACTTTACTCATTTCATACACCACCTTCCTACCGATACTTCTCTGTTGAACGTCCTTAATCTCATCAATTAGACTTTATTTATTCCATATTTCCTGCAAATATCCTTTCTATTACGATCTGTGTCATATCCTGCACCGACTCGGCATAACCATTCC
>JAILRH010000206.1 GCA_024698345.1 Lachnospiraceae bacterium
TATACTTCATATCCTGTTGCATTCTTTACCTTAGTCCATGTAACTTTGGCCTGATCAATGCCTGATGTAGCTGATACTGCTTTTACCTTTGCAGGATTAACTGTTACTTTCACCTTTGCGCTTTTTGATGCACTCTTTACCGTGATTGTTACCTTTCCGGGCTTAATTGCCTTTACAACTCCTTTTTTAGACACCTTTGCAATCTTTTTGTTACCGGATTTGAATTTTACCTTTCCGGATGCTTTTACTTCAACTTTGAATGATTCACCTGCTGTAATCTTCTTTACTTTTCCATTAAGTATCTTCAGTGTTGTCGCTTGAGTTGTCGCCGCCCCGGTGTCATACACTCCCGCCGATGTCACTATCACCGCTGTTGCAAGCATAGTAGCTGTCGCCTTTTTAATGTTTCTCATAACTTACTCCTTTCGATTCTGTATTCTTATTTTTCATGTCTGAGACCATTAAAATTCTACCACAATTCGCACTGTCATATAATGTCTTATTTTTATTATTACACACTCATTTTTTAGTTTACGCAAATTAATCACCGAAACCGCTTCGCTTGTCGCTAAAGAACAAAGTGTCGCTTGCTATAATAAGTCCTGCTATCATCAAAAGGATATTGGCATTACGATTTACCATAGGTGATTAGCAAATGTTCATTGGAAATATCGTGATACACCTCACATTTTTTATCTTTGACATCATACACATGAACAATATCTAAAAGTTCACCTTCTGCATCGAATTCTCCCACAATGTCTCTGCACTCCTCGAGCATTTCAGGTTTGTAATGAATCGTCTTATCATTATGGAAAATAGCAGTGTAAAGAATCTGTGCCTCAACTAAGTCCTGGAAAATGTGACTGCCATAGGACAATTCGGGATTATATCCCACTCTTGATTCCTCAACTTCACAAATAATTTCGTACGTACTGATATCAGAAAATGACGTTGGCACCCCGAGTTCCGGCGAACTTGTCCCCACTCTGCCCGGAACTATCAGCATCATATGTTTCTCCTGGTCTCGATATTTCCAATTAATTTTGCCTACTAATTTTGCCACTAAATCCTTCATTTTATAAGGCATATTGTAATATTTGATAGGATCCACATACACAATCAAATCAAGTGCTGTTGTCTTCGGAATTCCCATTGAGGCTCCTTTGCTTTCAAGCAATATATTATTATCCGTAATGTCTGCCGGCATTACTGTAGTGACGCCCGTTTTTTGAAGTTGAAGCGGGCGGCATTGCAATAGATCAATGGAATACTCTCCATTTTCGGACATGTTTATTGTAAATTCCGTATCAACCGGATATTCATATTCCATTTGAATGCACTTAAGCATTCGCTTCATTTGATCCATCAGTGTTTCATTTTCCACAAGGCCCTTGCAGGAAATGAATTTCACTTCACGGTTCCTTCCCATCTCCCTCAATCTTGATTCAGCATCATAGTCGTGCTCTAAAAGAATTCTGTCTAGGTACCTTGGCAAATCCATCTCTATTTCTTCGAGGGGCAATTTCTGTATGGTCTTTTCTGTCATATTAATTACTTCTGCTTTGCCCTGGGAAAATTTATGTTTATCCGCAGATGATGAGTAAGATGTTTTTTGCGGCATGTCCAAATTGACTATTCGCGGATATGATCCTTCCGTTCTGTCTACCGCAGAAGTCCCAAGTCCCATTACCAATCTCAGCATGCCTGCGGTTGGATCTGTGTCGCTCATAATTTTATATGGGCTGTAGGAATATCCAACCCCTGCTGCGCACGGCATATAATTTGCACCATAATAAGAGCCGGAAACTCGCTGAACCAAAAGTGCCATCTGCTCGTCTCGCTTATCCAATCCTCTTCTTTTTCTGTAATCTAAGGCCGACAGGCTCATTGTGCTGGCATATACAGTTTTAATGGCCCGTTCAAATTCTTTTAAACGCTCTTCCAGAGTTCCCCTGTTAGCACAAAAAACTGACTCATATTTTCCTGCAAATGCATTTCCAAATCCATCCTCTAATATACTGCTAGAGCGGATTATATAAGGATCCTGCCCATAATATTCTATTATTCTTTCGAACTGTTCCCTCATGGTATTTGAAAATGTTCCACTCATTATTTTCGATGCGAATTCATCTGCAAGTGTAAAAAATCCTTGCTCTGTCCTCTGCCTAATTCTCAAATTCCACAGTGCATTATCAACAATGTATGTGTAATACAAATCAGAACCAATGTAAAATGAATCATGAGGTTCAAGCACTTCGTCAATATCAGGTTCTTTATTTCTGATAATTGCCCTCGCCAAAAGCATTCCACAGGACTTTCCTCCTATCATACCCGTCCCAACCATGTGGTCTCTAACTGAAAAATAATCCTCCGGTCTGAAATGCTTCTTAACCATCTCACGCATTTTACTATCTCGAGTCATCATAATGTCACACATTCTGTTGCAATATTTAGTAATGTCCATTCCGTTTTCTAATAAAATTTTAGCTTTATTAAAAAACTGATCCCATGAATCAGAAAACTGTTCTTCCGCTGAACGCTGCGCCATTCCAAGCGTCTGATAGAATCTGCTTGACTTCACTCCGTCCAAAATTGGTCTAAACTGCCCTGTTTCCACATTGTAAGTGTGAGGCAAAAACATAGTCTCCGAATCTCTATTCCACACTTTTTCCGGTCGCACATACACATTCTTTTTGTCCGAATACACGTCGAAAAATAATTGAGTGGTATCTAGTATCTTGTTAATTGCCTGCACCGAATGTTTCCCCCTAATAATAGGGAAAAAAGCCACTGTATCCAGTTCAAAAAGGAACGGACATGTAACTCTAAAGAAGTTTCCCATCATCAAGTCAGTAGCCCATGCTGCCTGAAGTTCCGACAGGCAATCGAAAACATAAAAAGCGTCCTTACCCTCATTTTCAATCGCATTATGAATATCGACTGTAAAAGTCTCAAATCTATGAGACAACGGAATCTCAATCACTTTAACTTCCGCCCTCTTCTCAACCAATTCCTCATGGCTTGCAAATCTAAAATAAATAATATTTCTTTTATCCTCAATCGCCTGATTAATATATGGTTCCACAAACATCTTGAACTCCGAAAGATTAGACACTCGCCAAACTACATTGTCGCCAAGCCTGATATTATCAATCGCATTGTCAAATTCCGGTATTCCACTTTTCACTCTGTCAAATGCCGCCATATTAACACCCCTTTTCCACTAATCGTCCTTTGCCAATCACTTCGGATTCGCTAATCGCCCTTTGCCAATCACTTTGGATTTGCTTTGTTTTGCTCTTTACGATCGATAAAAGGGCGCTCCACCACAATCGGTGAAACGCCCTTGTTTCGAATTTAATTATATGTATTATGATATCATTCATTTAGGACAAAATCAATTATCTAACCTTCATGGAATGAAATTAAAATTTTCTTATTGGTATACTCTCACATAGTCAATATAGAAGTAATCTTCCAATGTCTGGATGTCGCCATCTTCTTTTACGACTGTCCAGCCTGTCGCATCATATGGCTTTGTATAGTCATCTAAATCTGTCGCATTTCCGCCTATTGCACAGTTTAAGATAAAGAAGAAGTCGTGGTTGAATGGCCAATAATGTGATCTGATATTTTCATTGTATTTTGAAGGATCATATACCCCTTTAGTTACTCCGTCTACCTGAAACTCGATTGATGTGTCTGTCCAGATTGCTGTGTATGTGTGGTAATCTGCAGCTGCCTGCGCCTGAGTAAGTCCTGTCACGTAAAATTTACTTCCGCCCGGTGCACCCGGTGCAGTTGGCATGCTGCCGAAATATTGGCAGTGAATTGCCTGTGGAACACCAGCGTCCATTCCTTCCATGATATCAATCTCACCACATTTTGGCCAGATATTTGTATCACAATCAGCACCTAACATCCATCCTGCAGACCATGTTCCCTTTGCCTTTGATGATTTTGCGCGAATCTCCATCTTACCGTATGTGAATTCTTTTTTGCCCTTTGTCTTAATTCTTGTAGAAGTTGCAGACTGAGCATCAAACTTTCTAGTTGCTTTGTTATAGTTGATTCTTGGAATGATTACAAGATTTCCGTCTTTAACTTCGTAATTGCCACTACTTGTGTAATTCTGCCATTCCTGATTACCCCAACCATCGTTTCCATGTCCTGTTTCAAATGTCCAGTTGTTAGTATCAATTGAGTTTCCGTTGAATTCATCAGACCATGTAAGTGTCCATACTTTAACTGCTTCTGAGGCTTTTGAGTAATCGCTCTTCAATGTCTTTTTTCCTGCTTTTGCTAATGCTTTTACCTTGAAATAATATGTTCCGGATGTCAAATCATTCAAATCAACACTTGTTACTGATCCGCCTTTTACTGTCGCAAATTTCTTGAAGCCTTTCTTTTCAGTTGTTGAGCAGTATACTTCATATCCTGTTGCATTCTTTACCTTAGTCCATGTAACTTTAGCCTGATCAATGCCGGCAGTAGCTGATACTGCTTTTACCTTTGCAGGATTAACTGTCACTTTCACCTTTGCACTTTTTGATGCACTCTTTACCGTGATTGTTACCTTTCCGGGCTTAATTGCCTTTACAACTCCTTTTTTAGACACCTTTGCAATCTTTTTGTTTTCGGATTTGAATTTTACCTTTCCGGATGCTTTCACTACAATTTTGAATGATTCACCTGCTGTAATCTTCTTTGCTTTTCCATTAAGTATCTTCGGTGTTGTCGCTTGAGTTGTCGCCGCCCCGGTATCATACACTCCCGCCGATGTCACTATCACCGCTGTTGCAAGCATAGTAGCTGTCGCCTTTTTAATGTTTCTCATAACTTACTCCTTTCGATTCTGTATTCTTATTTTTCATGTCTGAGACCCTTAAAATTTTACCACAATTCGCACTGTCATATAATGTCTTATTTTTATTATTACACACTCATTTTTTAGTTGACGTAAATTAATCACCGAAACCTCTTCGCTTGTCGCTAAATAACAAAGTGTCGCTTGCGGAGCATTTTTATTTCATGGGGAAGTTCAAAGAACTTTCCTATGAAATAAAAAAGGCTATTGCACTAATGTTCATTTAGCGCAACGCCTTTCTTTAATTCTCTTTTCCTATCTGTATACTCTCACATAGTCAATATAGAAATAATCTTGCTATATTTCAACTTCTCCGTCAAATACCTTGGTTGCAGGGCCTGTCATAAATGCTGAATGTTTGTCATTGCCATCCCACTCAATAAGCAAATCTCCACCAAGCAATTTTACGGTAACTTCATTATCTGTGTACCCATTGATTATACTTGATACTGCAACTGCTGTTGCCCCGGTTCCGCAAGCAAGTGTCTCCCCTGAACCACGCTCCCACACACGCATCTCAACAGTATTTCTGTCAATTACACGAACAAACTCTGTATTTACTCTGTTTGGGAATGCAGGGTGCGTCTCAAATAGCGGTCCCCAGTAATCTAGCAAGAATTCCTCAACCGGCTCATTTATGTACACAATGGCATGTGGATTTCCCATAGAAACACATGTAACCTTAAATTTTCTTGTCACCACCTCAAGCTCTGCATTTTTAATGATTTCGTCACAGTAACTCTTAAAGTTGTCATTCTCTCCATATATGTTTTCTTTATTTCCTTGGAAATATGAAGGATCACAAGGAATCTTCTCCGGTGCAAGAATAGGTGCCCCCATATCAACTTTTGCTGATTTCACTGTGTTTGTTGCTTCATCAACAGTTACTTCTATCTTCTTAATTCCGGCAAGTGTCTCCACATTGATAGTCTTGCTTTTAACAATTCCATTGTCATAAACATACTTAGCCACGCATCTTACACCGTTGCCGCACATTTCGCCACGTGAGCCGTCAGCATTGTACATTTCCATCTCACAATCAGCAACCTCTGAAGGATTAATGAAGATAATACCATCAGAGCCAATTCCAAAATGACTTTTCGACAATTCAATAGCAAGTTCAGACTTGTTATCCACATTCTCCTCAAAACCATTCACATATATATAATCATTTCCCAATCCATGCATTTTTGTAAATTTCATAATATTCAATTTCCCTCCTTACTTACTTACTTGCTTGCCCTCCCATGTTAGACTTGCTTCTCTGAGAGGACATTTTTTCTCTTTCTTTTCTTCTTGCTTGCCCTCCCATATTAGACTTGCTTCTCTGAGAGGACATTTTTTCTCTTTCTTTTCTTCTTGCCTGCCCTCCCATATTAGACTTGCTTCTCTGGGAGGACAATTTTTCTCTTTCTTTTCTTCTTGCCTGCCCTCCATATCTAGACTTGCTTCTCTGGGAGGACATACCACCATCTACACCGGATAGTTGTTGTCGAAACATGCCTTGCAAATAGGCAAGTCCCCAACCATTGTTTTAAAATCTTCTATCTCAAGATACTGCAGCGAATCTGCTCCGATATTATTACAAATAAAGTCAACGGAGTGCTCTGACGCAATCAGCTGTTTGCTGCTAGGAACATCTGTGCCGTAATAGCAAGGATACAAAAACGGTGGGGAACTTATTTTTACATGCACCTGTTTTGCTCCGGCTTTTTTAAGCATCTCGATAATCTGTTTCATTGTAGTCCCTCTGACTATGGAGTCATCTATGATTACTATATTTTTGTCTCTGACTACATTATCTATTACACTAAGCTTCATATGAACAGCTTCTCTTCGCTCTTCATCAGTTGGCTTAATGAAACTTCTTCCTATATAACTGTTTTTGTGGAATGCCAGTGCAAATGGGATTCCCGATTCTTTTGCATAGCCTGCTGCAGCGGCAAGGCCGGAATCCGGAACACCAACTACGATATCTGCATCTATTTTTGATTTTCTGGCAAGTGCTCTTCCTGCACGTTCACGCGCCTCATGTACTTCAATACCGTCAATTACAGAATCAAGCCTTGCAAAATAAATGTATTCAAAAATACAATGGGCATGTTTCTTGTTGCACAAATCCTCATTTGAACTGATGCCTTCCGGAGTTATTGTTATGATTTCTCCAGGCTTCACATCACGAATAACTTCTCCACCGGTTGTTGTGATTGCCACACTCTCTGAAGCCAAAATGTATGTATCCTCTCTCTTTCCGAGAACCAACGGCTTTATTCCCTGAGGATCACGCATTCCCACCAATTTTCTAGGACTCATTACAATGACCGCATAACCTCCGCGTATCTTGTCAGCAGTATTTTCAACTGCCTCTTCAATTGAGCCGGAATTTACCCTCTCACTAATAATTTCATAAGTAAGAACTTCTGAATCAGATGAGGTATAATGTGCCTGTCCTCTGTACATCTGTTTTTCTTTTATTTCACCGGCATTTACAATGTTTCCATTGTGCACTACGGCAAGACTTCCCTTAATATAATTCATTGCAATCGGCTGAGCATTTTCAGGCGTGCTTCCTCCGGTTGTAGAATATCTAACATGCCCCACTCCGATATTTCCAATCAGTTTTTTCGAATTGGCATCTGCTGTTCCTTCAAAGTCGGCATTGTCAAACACCTCGCTGACCAAGCCCATTCCTTTCTTGGTTTTGATATTTCCCATAGGACCGGCGGTATCAGAAACTGACATACCTGCAGACTCCTGTCCTCTGTGCTGCAGTGCAATCAATCCATAATAAATATCTTTTGAAACATTTACTCCTTCAGGTGCATAAATTCCAAACACTCCACATTCTTCATGAAGTTTGTCATCATAACTGCCGGCTTCACAGGAAGTTTCTTCGTAACTGCCGGCTTCATAGGAAGTTTTTTCACATTCGCCCATTTGATTTTTGCATGATAAAATTTCGTTTTGCACTTTGTGCCTCCTTAAAAATAAAAGAAGACACTTCGAGTACTATACTCAAAGCGCCTTTGCTTCTCTAAATCATCATTTTATTTCTTATTGTTCTTATTTAACTTGGGATAATTGTATTATTCCCACATTTCAAATTATAAGCACCACGAAAAACGAATGTCAACAATCAACATCTGAGCAACGAACAAATGTTAACATTGTAAAGAATTATCATGCAATTTAACAAATAGTGTTTAAAAAAACTTTAATTTATTAATATTGTTATATAACAATTTATAAAATCGATTTATTAAATAAATGTTGCCATGTACAACGGTAAAGTAACAATACCATCTTCGCTGTCTCCGATATTTCCGTCAATAAATTTGTATGCCAATGAAATATTCTTTTTTTTCATTATTGCACCAAGTGAATTGGCACGGCTGTTTCCACTCTTTACTTCTATTGGAATCACCTTCCCATCCTTCTGTATTACAAAATCCAACTCTCTCTTGGTGGTATCATTCTTATAGAAATAAAGGGAATATCCTTTTTTATGAAATGCGTCTGCAATTGCACATTCATACAATCCGCCTTTTGTATTTCCTGACAAAGTGTTTTCAATTATATGTTGCTTCAGCGAAAAATCTTTCATGGCAATTAGCAGCGACAAATCCGCAGTATATACCCTAAAGAAATCATCTTTTGCATAATCCTCTAAATCATACACAATATCTGTTACTTTCTTGCATATGTGAACTATGTCAGCACGAAGTAGCCACTCAATACTGGAATAATACTTCTGTGCTCTTGCTCCCTTTTCAATTTCCTTATATTGAAATTTGTGATTTTCTTTATCAAGTAGCTGCTTTGACAGAGAAATAAAGCACTTTTCGGCTTTTACCTTTTCTTCTGCAGTTGCATAATGAGCAATATCATATTGATACCCTCTCAACTGACTTTTCTGAATAGAATCCACTTCTCTGAAATCTCTATCTTCAATATATTTTTGTACAGCTTCCGGCATTCCCCCGGTAGAAATAAATTGTCTGAAATAGTTCATCATTTGATTATTGACAGACTCCGGAATCACTTTTCTTTTATCCAGATATTCCCTCAAAGAATTGATCATTTCGTCTGTAATTCCTAACGCCCATAGAAACTCTTCAAAATCCAATCCATACATCATCTGATAATCCACGTAACCTACAGGATAAGACGATGCTCTCTTATAATCTATTCCCAGCAAAGAACCGGATACAATAACATCATATCTGTTATCAATTGCCCAAAACTTGAGTGAAGTAATAGCCTCTTCACACTCCTGTATTTCATCCAGGAAAATCAATGTTTTTCCAGGTTGAATTTTCTTATCAGGAAAGCGAAATCTCAAGGCCATAATCATATTTTCCACAGTCAAATCTCCAGAGAAAACTTCCGAAGCAGAAGGAATTTCTTTAAAATTAATTTCAACTACTTCCTCATAGTACTCCTCTGCAAATCGTTCTATGACATAAGTTTTACCGGTTTGTCTTGCGCCCTGCACAATCAGACATTTTTTATCCTTATTTTCGACCCATTTTTTTATATTATTAGTTGCTTTTCTTTTTAGCACAATCATCACTCCCTACAACATCTCACTTTTCATTCTTGAATATATTTTCGTCAACATTTTGGAAAGAAATAATGTTGTTTCATCAACATTTTAGAAGCTTTTTTTGTTGTCCCATCAACATTTTAGAATATTATAACATTTTTCCAGCAACTATTCCAATTTATTTTTCGTTTGATATGCGAACTATCGAATTCTATTCAAAGGAATCACCTAAACCGCTGTGCCTGTTTTGGGATTATATCACAGTCATGTGAAAAAGGAATGGCTCTGAATCAGAGCCATTCCTTTTTTCGATTCACACTTTTGGGGAAGAGTAAATCTTCTGCCTAAAGCCTATCAATTTATAGATTGTCATTTGACTTTTTTTTATTATAAATATATTATCTTCTTTGGTAAGAAAATAATATAAAAGGAGGAGGGGTTTTATGAAACATTCAAAATTATTTTCAACACTATTATGCATTATTTTTTTATTAAGTTTTTCACTAACAGTTTATGCTGCAGAGAAACCGTTTACTTATAATTTTAAGCACCAGCTTGCAATGCGTGGACATTACAAAGCAACAAGAAGCAGTGCAGATTTTGCCATCCATACTACCACAAATAAAAGCAACTCAAATTATTTCACCATTAAACAATTTAAATACAAATTTTTTGATGAAAATGAGTTTATTACTAAAAAATCAATATATTGTGCAAAAGATTCAGCTGGTTATTGTTCTTTTAGTACAACTAAAAATACAAGTTATACTTATGAATTTTGGAAGTCCACGGATGGAAAATATATAGTAGGTTCTGGAACATTAACATACTAAATGGAGGAAATTTATGATTGGACCACGTTTCATTGCAATTTTCTTTGCATTTGTATTAATTAATTTTGCATTTATCGGAATAATTAATTCAGACTTAAAAAACAAACAATATTTATCTTTATTTGGCTGTATTTTTTCATTAATGATTATAGTCTCAGTTTGTTTTTTCCCATTTCCATTCCAAAGTTCACTTATAGAGTCGATGATTGAGGGAAATGAAGGACTTTCCAATAATTTTATTCCGTTTAAATCAATAGTGTTAATAATCAAAGATGCTATAGCATATAAGACGTACGGTACTATATGTTATCAAATTTTTGGAAACATAATACTATTTATACCACTGAGTTTTTCCCTTTTTTATTATTTGAAAGAAAATAATAAATTTTTCAAAGTTCTATGTTGTGTTATATTTACAAGTACCTTTGTAGAAGTGGGACAATATTTTGTAAACACTGTAATTGAAGTAAACTATAGAAGTGTTGATATTGATGATATAATTTTAAACACTTTGGGTGGCATCATAGGTTTTTGCTTTGCATATTCAATCATTCCTATGTTTAAAAATTTACTTAACAAAATAACAAAAAAATAATGCGAACAAATTAAACTCCAAACTTTTTAGTTTGGAGTTTTTTCATATTGGCTCATCTATCGAATCTACTTCTTTTGTTCCTTTTTCCATCTCAGGAGTTCAAAAAAGCCCATATTTCGCACTTTTTTTCTTCTGCATTCTTTTCCCTTATCTTTTCTTGAAGTCGCCCTATTTCGTCGTTTTTCGTCTTTAATCGACTTTCTGCTTCTTCGATACTTCTTTCTTTTTCCTGTATGATCACTTCTTTATCTTCCAGGAGCAGTTTTATTGCTTCTGCCTGTGCCACCAACTTGACCGACTCATTAAGCTGCTTTTGTAATTCTATAATTTGTTTTTGAGCTTCAATCAGGTCTTGCATGGTTCCTGCATCCTGTACGATTTGCACTGGCTTAACGTACGGATATTTTTCATCTAATAATTTGTATCCTTCAGAGTCTACCTCTATAAATTTTTCTTTTCCTTCACGTTTACAGTTCTTGTCTATCTCCGGATGTTTTCTTATAAACGCGTTTACAGTTCCGCTAGACTGACCTCTACTTTCTGCAAAATCAGAAATGCTAACGAACTCTTTATTCATAGGCTTTTTGACCTCTCAAACGATTTTATTAGCGATTTATCGCCGATTTATATTTTATCACACTTTGCTTGATTTTATCAAACGATTTATCGCTGATTTATCGTTATTTTTATCGTTTAAGTGCCATTTATTACCCTTTTTATCACAAAAAATAGGCTTCGCCTATTCAACTCCCCTGCCCCTCATTCATGAGGGGTGGGGTTTCTTTTTTTATCATCTTCATTCATAATAGTCATATGAATATTTTACAAAGAATCTTTACAGACTATTATGAAGAAATAGAATATACTCTCAATCCCAGAAAAACTGAGATTGATAACATCAACAAAATGATTAACTGCGGTGACCCCGCCTTTGGTGATGCCATGTATGGTTGTCCTCACTGCGGCAAACTAAAGTTTGTTCCTTTTCGATGCCACAGCAGATTTTGTCCTACATGTGGAAACAAGTATTCCATGGAACGCACTAGCTCTATGTCTTTCAAACTTGTCAATGTTAAACACAGACATTGTGTTTTCACCATTGATGAAAATCTTCGTGATTACTTTTTGAAAGACCGTTCTTTATTGGATTGCCTGTTTCATGCTGTGGCGAGTGTTGTTTCCCGAATGTTTCACAAAATGAATTACTCTAAAAACTTCACTCCCGGTTTCATAATGGTTCTTCATACCTTTGGAAGAGACCTTAAATGGAACCCTCATATTCATTGTCTCATATCTGAAGGCGGTTATAGTGATGATGGTTATTGGAGAAATATCACTCATTTTAATTACAACTTTCTCCGCAATGCTTTTAGAACCGCTCTTCTTAACGAGTTGGAAACAATACTTGGTCAG
>JAILRH010000231.1 GCA_024698345.1 Lachnospiraceae bacterium
CTGTCTTCTTAATCTCTCTAACTTTTTTCATTTTAATTAATCTCCTTCTCCAAATCGTCTTTTGACTTTTTCTTTTAATAAATGTTTTTTCAGGATTTAACTCCCATAAGTGTAAATACGGTATTATTTATTTCCATTACCGTTTCCACTATCAGCGTTGCAACAAGCAATATAACCATTAGTCTCGCCATATAAAACCACTGTTTTTTTGATTTCTCTAACCTTTTTCATTTTAAACTCCTCCCTTCTACTACATAGTGAGAGACAATGCTCCACTAGTTTTAAATTATATTTCTGGGGAAAATAGTTAAGATATACTTAGATACACCAAGATATGCTTAGATGCACAAAAATAAACTAAGATATACTTAGATGCACAAAAATAAACTAAGATATACTTAGATGCACTTAAATAAACTAAGATATACTTAGATGCACTTAAATAAACTAAGATATATTAAGAATGTCCCCTTTATAAATGAAGTATAATATACATCTAATATACCATTGCATATACAATGGAAAACAGCTTTACATTATACTTTATTTATCCACATACATCAGTTCTTGCTAAAAAATAAAAGATACCCATAATGAGAACATAGTCCCAAAATAAATCCAAGAACAACCTGCATACAACAATATAATAATTTGACTCTTTGCTGTTATTGAAGATACAAACAAATTATTATATCTTTTTTAAAGCTTCATAAATAAAAATTTACCAAACAATAAATATATTTAATAATTATTACAGAATTCGTAAAACAAGCAGTATTGTTTGTCATAACTGTTTATTTATAAATTCTTTTTTAATGTTATTATTGGGAAAAATAAAACCACTTAGACCCAACGCCATCTGATTATAGAGCAAAACAAAAAGCGTGTCAACCACTTTTTTTGTTTTTATTTTTCTCATTATATGAGGGCTTAATATCTTTGTTAGTTATTTCTGATATACCTTCGAGTTTACAGAAATAAATCCTAAATCTCTCAGTCTGTAGTTTTTTGTTCTACCCTACTGTCTAATTCATTTATGAGATTTAATAAGTTATAAACGCAAGTTTCCCTGTCAGTATTACCTTCACATATAATTCCAAAATTCTCATGTTCATAATCTTCATCTTCATCCCAATATAATGGACAACTTCCACACATACTCATACATTCATCCTCCTTTTTTAATAGCGGGATTCTACATAGTCAACGCTGCTCTGCTTAAATCCATTTTCTTTACAAAACGCTTGCCAACATTCAATAAGTTCAGAACTACTCCTTACAGTAAACTCTGTTTCATCTCCATAATTGAACCCAATTTGTACATCTCTAGTGCCGGTATCAAAAAGAATTCCTTTCATTGCCTTTCTAATATCCATAGCTCATCCTCCTGTTTTCTAAAATAATAAGAGGCCTGCATAAACAGACCTCTCGCTTCTTTCAATGCACCTCTGTAACGTGAGGGCAATACGTCAGTTTATAACTGCCACCCTCACAGGTGTTTACAATATTTAATTCATTTTTGCAGTAATATCGTAGTTGATTAGTCTACAATATAACTTTTCTTACCTAATTTAACTAATACACAGTGTTTATGGTTGTATTTAACTACTCTGGTTCTATAACCACAAACTTTATTTAGGAGGTAAGCTCGTATGTTGGCTAAACCTTGTTTTGTGGCTTGTCGAGTTGTAAACACGGAATAAATATCATTACTGGCTTTTGGCATTACTGCGACATTAGCCTTGCACCAGTTGCTAATGATACTCACTTTTTTTAGTTTGGATTTTCCTTTACATTTTCTCTTAAGAGATTTTGCTAATCGTTTGACATCTTTATGGAACTTAACCTGCTCAATGTAACTCAAATTGCTAACGTCTAAACTGACCTCATATCCTTCAAGATCAATTCCCAAACACTCCTTAATGTCTGTGACGCAAACATTGTATTCTGAAGAATAGTCGTGTGCGACTTCCTTAATCACACCTTCTACATCTTCCCTCGTTACATCATCGTTCTCCCCCGTGAGTACAATGTCGTAACGGGATTCAGTACATGTTCTAACTACAGCTTCCTTCACTGTGTTATACATGTCTGCTTGAGTCCAATCTTCACAGGCTGTAACGTCCTGTACGAATGTCAGTAAGCTGATTCCAAATCCAAATGCTACTGTACATATTATTTTTCTTACAAACTTATACTTTATCATTCCTGTTCACCTCTTCCATTCAAATTACATACAAAAAGACGCACCAACGGTACGCCTTTCTAATCAAACTTATATATTACTGCAAAAAAATAAGACTAATAAAGTCACTCCATTTAATGTGCATATGCCTCTATCAATCTCTATTCATATATTAAAATAATTTACGAAAAAAAGCAACCACTAAAGGGCGAATATATTTCTTATTTGCAAAAAAATAACTGCCTTACATCCCATTTTGGCAGTTATTTTTTACAAAAAATACTTAATAAAGGGCTAACCGTTCAGGTAAATGCCTACTCTTTTTACTATCCAAATTCTTATTCAGTTTGTATCATCATGTGAGTATCTTATACAGTATCTTGTACAGCGTTTCTGCTTCCTCGGAAGTAATCTTCGAACACTCTGACATCTTTTGAGGAATAGTAACCGCTGATTCCTTTAACTTATCGCCTTCCTCTGTTATGCGAATAATCAGATTTCTTTCATCCTGCTTTGAACGCTCTCTGGTTATCAGTCCTTTCGCCTCAAGTTTCTTAAGTAATGGAGTGAGCGTTCCCGAATCAAGCAGCAATCTCTCGCCCAATTCTTTGACGTTTATTTCTCTTTCTTCCCACATAACCATCATCGTTATGTACTGGGTATATGTCAAATCAAGTTCATCAAGATACGGCTTATACTGTTTGATAATCTCTCTTGAACATGCATAGACCGGAAAACATATTTGGTTTTCTAATTTTAACACATCGTACTTGTCACTCATATTATCCTCCCGCTTCAACCTCCGGTTTACAATAACTTTACATCACTATGAACATTGTAAAATATCTTATTGTGCCTCGTACGCAGTTCTTACTGCTTTTGCAAGCTGGTCTGCACATGATGTCGGTCTTCCTGCACATGTATTGCCAAGAAGTTTTTCTTCAATCTGCTCGACAGTCCATCCGTCTACAAGTTTTGAGATTGCCTTAAGATTTCCGTTACATCCCCCCAAAAATGAAATGTTTGAAATCTTATCTCCTTCTATATCAAAGCTTATAATCTGTGAACATGTTCCCTTTGTTTTATAATCGTATCTCATAATAGCATCTCCCTAATCTTATTTTTTTAAACCACTATTGGTTCAAATTTTATTTGATTAGATTGTATACAATTAATCTAAGCATGTCAATGTCCAATTATCCACTTCCTATACAAGATGATTTATTAAGTAATTCTAATACACTGCGGCGCTAACACACATATATTTCATTGGTGCTAGCGCCGCAGCTTTTAATTGCCTATATTTTCTTTATGCCATATAACAAAGCATTTTTATTTGTCATTACTGTAAACTTCAAATTCTCCAATCTGCCCTGATGTTGCTCCGCTATTCTTTGTAATATTAAGTCTTACATATTTTGCTTTAATTTCATCAATATGAATTACAACTTCGTTTCCTGTGTTTGGATCAAATTTGTAATCTGCTGAAGGAACTATTTCTTTGAAATTCTCTCCATCATCACTTACACTTATAGACAATGTCTGAGTTCTCTTTGCCCAGATAGCTGCCGGATTGATTGCAAGTCTTATAGTATGAATGTTGAATGACTCTTTCAAATCGCATGTAAGAATTGCTTCCTGATTTGCCGGACCTTCCCAATACGAAGTTCCCTCTGCTGTTCCGTCATTAGCGTATGTTGCCGGGTACACATCTGTATATCCGTTTGCCTCACAGTGACCTTTTCTTGCAACATTCGTTCCATCTATTTTTTCAGGGACGTACTCTGCAATTGTAAACTGTTCATTCTCCATTGCTTCTTTTTGATCCGGTGCAGTTACAACCTGAAGATTTTTGTCTGACATTTTTGCTTCTTTGCTGCCCGCTGCCACAAAACAGTTAACACCCAGTGCAACCACCAACAGAATTGCAGCAATTACAATACTTTTTTTATTCATATTACTCACCTTCCTGTACTTATTTCATCAATAATTGTATTGTTGAGATTTCAAAACTACCATTCGCTTATTTTATGGTGATGTCATCTGTTTTGTCATCTACTGTAAATTCGCCATCTTCCAAAGATTTTATCTTCTTTCCTTTAATTTCAAGATTGTTTATATGAACACCTTTAATGATGTGCTCAGCATCATATCCTTTAATCTTAGATGGAAGACTGTCGTTTCCATATAGTACTTTAAATCCGTCAATTGTGACATTTTCAACCTGTCCTCTGTCCATTGTTGTAGACCAGTTACCACTGTTTACAATTCCGATATCCATAAGTTCAGGAGTTCCATCACCCTTTCCTACTGTTGCTTCCTCTACAACAATGTTCTTGTATGAAATGTCTTTTACAAGTGCATTATCAGCATTGTGAATTGAAAGTACAGGTTTGTGGAAGTTGTGAAGTACTGTAATATTCTCAAATCTAATATTTGAAATCTTTGAGTTTTCTTTGTTTCCCTTGTTTGTCTCATATCCGATTTCCATTGACTGTGCCAGATCTGTCCATACCTGAACGTTGTCAAATGTTATACCGTCAGTATTTACATCGTAATTCTTTACAACAAGCGAATCGTCCCATGTTCTGACAAAACAGTTCTTAACCTGTATATTGTTACATGACTGAAGTGTAATGCCATCTCCGTTTGGTCTTGAAGAAATAATCTTTACATTTTTGATTTTTCCGCCGATTGAGTCGTATGACTGAAGTACCCATGCATTTGGGTTGAGAGCGATAACTCCCTCGATTGAGAAGTTTGTACAGTTATCAAATTTGAGCGGAATCTTTGCCATTCTTCCCTTCCAACCGTTAAAAGTTGATCCGTCAATAATTCCACGACCTCTTACTTTGACATTCTTTACAAAGTTTGCATTTACGATTCCGTGAACAACTGCTCCTCCTGATATATATAATGTCTGATTATCTTCAAGCATTATATTTTCTATGTTCCACTCGCCCGGTCCGATATAGAGTACATCTTCACTATCAAAATCAGGTAAGTTTTCTTCAATTTCATTTGCAAAAATATGTACTGCGCGCTTAACATTATTGTTGAACTCCACTGTATATGAATCCGGTGTATCAACTGTAAATGTTACAGTATGTTTCTTTTTATTAATCTGTGGCTTGATGCCATATTTGAGAGGTCGAACTGTCACATAATTGATATCTGTTTTCGGAACCTCAACTGTTATCTCTACTGTCCCATCAAAATCAAAATATGTGATAGGGGTTCTTTCCTGTCCCGGAAGATAACTGTCTACCCATGTGTGAGTATTGTTAACATTTGTATCGTACACATAACTCTCTTTGCCGTTTACCAATACCTTTGTATCTACGCAGTGCTTGATTTCAAAATCTCTTCCCTCTTCTGTAGCGAACTTCAAATCTGCGTCTGTAGCGTCCTTTAGTGATTTTGGTCCATCATATAATACCACTTTTGACTTCTTGATTTCTGCATTAACTTTCATCTTTGCCATGGTGGCGGGTACTTTTATTCCTCCAAGAATTATTCCCACCGTGAAAAAATATATCAATACACACCCTATTACAAATCCTATTCGTCCTCCGACTCTGTTTTTGTTACCTGACATTCTAATTCCTCCTGCCTTCTTCCTTGTTATTCAACATTTTTTCTTGCTGCTAACGCACTCCTCTGCCGCAAATATGCCATGTTGTCTAACATAATATTTCCTCCCAATTATTTACCGTTCCAAGTGTCATTGAATGGTAATCTGCACCAAGTTCCTCATTGAACGGTCCCACTCCCAGGGATTTCATTCCTCCTGCTTTTGCAGCTTCAATTCCTGCTTTTGCATCCTCAACAACCAGACATTCTTCCGGTACGATATCAAGCTTCTTTGCAGCCACAAGAAATACTTCCGGATCCGGTTTTGACTTTGTAACATCAAGCCCGCAACTGATTTTGTCTATATATGGAAGTAAGCCTGTTTTCTCCAAAATAAGAGGAGCATTTTTGCTGGCTGAACCAACTGCTGTCTTGATTCCTTTTTCATTCAACATTTTCAAAGTATCAATTGCACCATCTAAAACTGCACTGTCATCAAGATTCTGAAGCATATCAACATAATAGCTGTTTTTCCTGTCAGCAAGCTCGATTTTTTCTTCTTCCGTATATTGATGTGTTCCCTTCTCAAGGACAACCTCCAGCGATGCCATTCGACTAACGCCTCTCTGTCTCTCGTTGTCTTCTCTTGTAAAGTTATTTATCCCGAGTTCTTTTGCAAGTCTCTCCCACGCATTAAAATGCAATTCGTCTGTAGATACAAGGACTCCGTCTAAATCAAATATAACTCCCTTCATAATTGAAATTCTCCTGTCTGTCATTAAATATATGTTCTATTTTCTACTGAATATTTTTTTATTAATTCTGGTCATTTGTTATGATTTCGTTCCTTTTTGCCATAAAACCACACTTTACATTTGATATATACCTAAAATATGATAAAATGATTAGTAGGTTTTACGTTACACTTCTTATATTTTCATCCATTATTTATATTGAATATGTAAGAGACAAAAATACAATGAAAGGAACAACATATGGTTACAATTAAAGATATTGCCGCTGCAACCGGTGTCAGCGCAACAACAGTATCTAATGTTATAAATGGAAAAGCCGGACGCGTTTCAGCTGAGACCATCAACAAGATCAACACAGCCATCAAGGAACTCGGTTATGTTCCAAACATGTCTGCCAAGTCTCTTGTGTCACGCTCCTCTAAAGTTATCGGATTTGTCAATCATATATTAACTGTAAAGGATTCAAACTTCATGGAAGACCCTTTCCTTTCTAAGTTGATTGGAATTCTCGAATATGAACTTCGAGAAGCCGGGTATTTTCTCATGCTTCGAACCGTTGAAACTCCTGAAGAGTTTGAGGCTTTTCTTAGAAATTGGAACTTGGACGGACTGTTCTTGACCGGTATCTTCAATGATTCGTTTTTCGATGCCGTCAAAGCAAACGCCGGCAAGATTCCAACAGTATTAGTTGATAGTTACGTTCATCATCCTGACATGTGTAATGTCGGTCTTGATGACTTTGGCGGTAGCAAGATGTCTACCAAATATCTCATCGACAAAGGTCACCGCAAAATTGCATTTGCGACTTTGCACATCAAAGACGGCGGCGTTTTAATGGAGCGTTTTCTTGGTTACAAGTCAGCCCTCACAGAAGCCGGTATCAAATTTGATGATTCCCTTGTTTTTGAGTGCAGCAACGACACTAAACAGACCATGGAAGTCTGCAAGCAAATCGCTGCAATGAAAGATGTTACAGGTATTGTTACTACAGCCGATTTCCTTGCCGGAAATCTCATCAGTAATTTCCACCACTTAGGTGTACGAATACCTGAAGACATCTCTATTGTCGGATTCGACGATTTGAACATATGTAATATTCTGACTCCACGTCTTACGACAGTCCATCAGGATACTGATCTCAAAGGTCGCACGGCTGTTAATTTTATGCTTGAGCTTCTTGAGCATAAAAAACCAACTCCAAGCGAAATCAATCTGACAACTTCTATTACCGAGCGCGAGAGTGTTATTGAAATAACTCGATAAGATTCTTAAATAAAATGTTATCGGATATATGTATAGCTTGAATGAAGTGATAGCAATCATTTCATTCAAGCTTTTTTGTTTGCGACAAATCCGTTTTTTCTCACTACCTGTCTTTAAGAACACTTATAGTTGGGGAATTCTCGTCCCGATTTGATTGTCATGATATTTTATGCGATCATACTGTTCACATCATCTACATCTTTAACGGTAACATTATTGTCTTCTATTTCCACTCTGTACATTGTTTTCCTGTATGAGATGTGGAATGTCATTTTTGTCCAATTCTTTGGAAGTCTGGGGTTTACATTTATTTTCCCATCCTTAAAATCAACTCCCGCAAATCCTTCAACTGCTACCATATATGCTCCACCTGCTGATGCAGGGTGAGTTCCTCCTATGTAGACAAGTCCTGCCCACTCTTTTCCTCCCGGTGCCAAATCTGCTGTAGCTGATTTTGTAAACAGCGGGAAAGCTTCTTCTGTCATGCCACATTTACACGCCACTAACGCATACATGCAGGCACTTAACGAGGAACCATGCTCGGTTCTCTTTTCATAGTAATTCCAATTGTCTTCCACAATCTTCATCTCAAAATCATGAGGATACATCGCAAGCCATGTCACCACATCTGCCTGCTTTATAACTTTGGTGTGGCTTGCCACTCCATAAGCGCCACCCCAGTATTCCTTTGGATCAAGAAGTCTTGATCTGACTTCCTCTACTGTCACATCCTCCAGACTTTCATATCCATCAAATTGTGGTATTATTCCGTCACTGTCAGGTTTTGGAATATATATTTTATCAAATGCATCTTTGAACTGTGTCAGTAATTGTTCTCTCACATTCTCATTATTAAGCCAGTCTATCTGCTCACCCGACTTGCATGAATGTGATGTATATTTTTCGTTTTCAAGGACTTCTATAGCAAGTCTGAATGTATTCTTTGCCATTCTGTTTGTGTAACCGTTGTTATCAACTCGCTCGTGATACTCATCCGGTCCTATCACATCCCTCAGCTCATATCTGTCCGAATTAACTTTCTTTATCAATGCACTATAGTAGAATTTGGCACACTCGATAATCGTCTCTGCGCCACCCTCAGTCAACAGCGAATCATCTCCTGTCATATGAGTGTATTTACCTATCGCATAAGCTATGGCAGATGAGATATGTATCTGCTTGTCTTTAAAATATGTACGCATAGGTCTCTTTGTAAATACATCCGTCACGTTGTAGTCAGAACACGCATCAACCCCCCCCTCCTGACTCTCCCATGCATAGAATGCTCCGTCATAGCCATACTCAGCAGCTTTCTTCTTTGCGCCTTCCAAAGTATCAATTCTGTACTTTATCAGTTTCTTTGCAACTTCAGGTTCTGTCATAAGGAAGAAATCCAGGATGAACATCTCCGTATCCCAGAATACTGCTCCTTTGTAAGTTTGCCCCGAAAGTCCTCTTGCTGCAATCGAAAGGTTGTCTGCATGTCTTGGCGCTATACTATGAAGATGATAGAGTGAGTAATTAAGTGCTTCCATTGATTTGTCATCGCCCTCAATTATTACTTCTGAATACTTCCAAAGTTTTTCCCAAGCCTCCTTGTGCTTATCAAGCAACTTATCAAATCCTGCCTCAGCAATTCGCGCCGTGTCTTCTTTTGCTTTCTCAATTGGTCTGTCACAATCAAGACTCGTGTATACCGCAAAGAATCTCTCAATTTCATAGACCTTATTTACATCCGTTATAAAGCTTACGCTTTTTAAGGCTTTGTTGAGTTCTTCTTCATCTTTTATCTCACATGGGAAATCTGATTTGACTTCCTCTGCCACAGACACATTGTAATTTTTCTCATGCGTCACTGCATCCACAGTAAGCAATCCGTCATTATTTACTTTTATTATGTCAAAATGTGGTCCGTTAATATCCCACACATCTGCATCAATTCCAAATACATATTTCACATCAGCATGAAAATCTGCACATATTTCTGTTTTGATGGCACCTGCGTGAACATTGTCCATGCTCACAAATCGGCTGCTCTTTAGAGTTATATTTCCTCTAAAAACTCTGAAAGTAGTACATCTTGTGAACACACCATGTCTGTAATCCAGTTCAATATAATGTTCTTCACAATCAACCCCCTCGGCGTTATCCTGCAATTTTACAATCTCATCATCTACAACAAGATATCCATAAAATCCATTAGGAGCATTCACCGGCTCGCGCCAGCCATCACCGACTTTGTCATACATTCCGGCCAGGTTAACGGCAACAAGTTGCTCTTTTGTATACTCCTCAAGAGTTCCTCTGACGCCCATATAACCATTGCCGGTTAGAAACTTGTTTCCATGCCATGCCACATTATCCGGATTGTACAAATTGTCTTTAATCTTCCAATCAATCATATTCCTTACTCCAATGGGCATTCATAGCCTTTGTTATCTATTGTTTCTGTATTACCGTAAATCTGAATTGTCACTTTGCTGTCATCTGTTGTTTTCAGATTAACTTTTTCTTTTGTGACATTTACTTCGACTGTTGCATCATCGTAATTAATTTTAAATGAATATCCTTTCCAGTTTTTTGGAATGGACGGAGCAATTCTGATGCAGTCTCCGTCTGTTCTCAGACCTCCGAATCCGTACACAATATTCATCCACGCTGCTGCAATAGATGTTGTGTGAATTCCCTCTCCCGTATTTCTGTTGTAATTATCAAGGTCCATTCGTGTTGCAAATCCAAAGAAGTTATATGCTTCTTCTTCCTTATGCAACTGAGCAGCCAATATGGAATGTACTGAGGGTGAAAGGGAACTCTCATGTATACATCTTGGTTCGTAGAAGTCATAATTGGCTCTCAGCTGCTCGTCGGAGAATTGAGAATTAAACAACAACATAAACATTAGCACGTCGGGTTGTTTAATCATGTCGTTTCTATATATGCGGTCATATGACCAGTTACTATATAGCGGAAAATCTGTGATTGGAATCTCATCCACATCAAGATGCGGAAGTTTAAAGAATCCATCATGCTGCTCAAATATCTTAGTATCCTCATGATATGGGATAAACATTCTCTCTGATATTTCCTTAAACTCTTCTTTCTCTGAAGAGTCATATCCAATCTTTTTAGCAAGTTCTTCAAACTTTGCTGAATTGTCAGAAAGTGCTTCATCTATTTTTTTAACAGTGTAATCTAATGTAAATTTGCCCATGTAGTTTGTATAGCAGTTGTTATTTACCATCATCTGGAATTCATCCGGCCCCATTACGGCATAATAACCATACTTTCCATCCGGAGCGTAATCACCACGTGAAACTAACATTCTGCTTATCTCAATGAGCATCTCAAGACCGTAATCGGCCATAAATTCTTTGTCACCAAATATCTTTTCATAGAACCAGATACCATAGGCAACACCTGTAGATGCCTGAAGCTGAAGGCTTGCATGCTGCCAAAGATCGCAGCACTCCTTTCCACTGATTGTCGCAATAGGATAGAATGCTCCTTTACAATCAAGTGCATCAGCTCTTTTTCTTGCCTCATCAAGTGTCTTATATCTGAAATACAACAGATTCTTTGCCGCTTCTTTGTTGTTGAATATAAAGAATGGCAAACAATATGTCTCTGTGTCCCAGAAAGCATTTCCGTTGTAGGCTTCACCTGTGAGACCTTTTGCTCCGATGTTTGTGCCCATAACTGCTCCGTGGTATGTCTGGAACATCTGGAAAATACAGAATCTGATACCCTGCTGATTCTCCTCGTCGCCATCAATGATGATGTCTGAATGTTTCCACACATTGTCCCACCATTGTGCCTGTGTATCCACAAAGGAGTCAAAGTCTTCCACTGCGATACTGTCAACTGATGCCTCTGAAGTTTTTTCCTCTAAAGTTTTAACATCACTCTCGTAGTTACCTTCACTGTCACCGTCTTTGAAAGTGAGGTTTCTGATTTTCTTTACAAATTCTATCTTCTGATTTTTTCCTAAAGTTAACTTAATCTTAGTTGCCACAAGTTTTTCTTCTGATATTGTTTCACAATTAAGTCCGTTTAATTCAGTATGTGCACCATCAATCAGGCATTCAAGAGTACATGAACTGTACACTTTCTTTCCTGTATTTATTGTCTCGCCCTCGATTGCCATTCCTGCAACTGCCGCAACATTTACTGATTTTCTGTCGCAATTCCACATGTTCTTTTTCTGCATCATATGAAATTCACCAAAATCAAGTCCGGATGTCACTGCAACTTCAACGTCGCTGTCTAATGCAGTAACTGTTATTCTCTGAAAAACCATCTCAACATCCGTCATTGAGAGCGCTCTGTCAAATGTGATTCTTACCCGTTTACCTGCTGATACATTCCACACAAAACTTCTTGTGAGAAGTCCGTTCTTCATATCAAGGACTCTTTCAAAGTCTGTAATGTCCGCATCTGCAAGATCAAGTATTTTTCCGTCTGCTTCTATTCTTGTATAAAGGTAGTTCACTGAATTTACCATATATTCTGAGAAATCTGTGATTCCTTTATAATGTCCGTACTCCGGTTTTGTTCTCTCATATATTCCGTTGAAATAACTTCCTATAAGTTTATCTTTTGAATATCCCTCTTCGAAATATCCTCTGATTCCCATGTACTCATTTCCCAATGAGAAAATCGACTCAGCAACCTTACCGTAATCCGGATTGAACCCCTCTTCTATAACTTTCCAACTGTCTGTCTTAAAATATTTATCTGCTACCTTTGCCATAAGTTCACCTTTCCAATTTCTATTATCAGTTTTCGTTTTTCTTAATTTACTCTATAATTTATACTTGCTGTTTTTTTCGTTTGCTGCTTTTCTTCATTTGCTGCTTTTCTTCATTTGATGCTTTCTGTATTTGGTTTTTATTCTATCTACTGCACATCTGTTTTCTGGGTTTATTAATTAACCCTTAACAGCTCCCCCCGCTGCACCGTCTGTAATCTGTTTCTGGAATAATGTAAACAGAATTGTCGGTGGTATGATAGAGAAGAAGATTGCTCTGATCATATCAATAGCTGTTGTTCTCGATGTTGAGTATGAATAAAGTTTTACCATAACTGTCTCTTTTCCTGATCCATTCAACACAAGATATGGAAGAAGGAAGTCAGACCAGGCGGCTGTAACTGAGAAAATCACAATTACCATGATAATCGGTTTGGACATTGGGAGTATAATTCTGGTAAATACCTGAAGTACATTACATCCATCCAATTTAGCCGCCTCAATCAGTTCTTTAGGGAGGCCCTCAAAAAATTCCTTAAAAAGCACAACATAGAACGCATTTGCTCCATAGCTGAGCCATAGCGGGATGTAGGAATTATTAAGTCCAAGTCTGTTAATATTTACAAATAATGCTACGATACTTGTTGTGGCCGGTATAAGAAGTGACCACATTACAAGTCCGCCTATTATCTTGTGTCCTCTAGGTTTTAGAATGGCAAGTCCGTATGCAAGCAATCCGTTGAAGATAACTGCCGAAATTACACATCCTATTACCATAATGAATGAGTTTTTATAGTAAACTGCAAAATCCAGTTTTTTCCATGTTTCTACGAATCCGCTTAGGCTGAATTCTTTTGGAAGCAGTGTTGCCTCTGTTGTAAATTCCTTCAGATCTTTAAATCCTGAGAACATTACCCAGAATGCCGGATACATTGCTATAATTCCAAAAACTGTACAAACAAATATGATGAGTATGCATATAAGTTTTACTCTTGGAGATTTTACATCAAAGCCTCTGATGGCTCCGTCTGTCTTGTCGTTATATTTTTCGAAAAACATTTATGCACCTCCTAATCTTCCTTTTTCTTTGTAAGTTTCATGTATAATCCACTGAGAGCAATCAGCACGATACAGATTATTACTGAAAGAGCTGCTGCACATGGATAGTTGTAATCTCTGAATGCGTATCTGTATACCAGAAGCATTATTGATAAACTTGCGTTGTTAGGTCCGCCGTTTGTAAGAACAAGTGGTTCATACAATATCTGGAACACTGCGATAACCTGCAGGATAAGCATTGTTTTTCCAAGTTCTAAAATACAAGGAAGTGTAATGTGGAATATTCTCTGGAACACTCCGGCACCATCGATTGCTGCCGCCTCGTAGTATTCAGGGTTGATTCCGCTGATTCCTGCCATATAAATAAGTGACGTTGAACCGGCGCTCTTCCATGTCATCGCTATGACAATCAACGGGATTACCCATGCCGCATTGTTGAGCCAAACATGTGGACCGATTCCGATTTTTGATAAAAGTATATTTAAAACACCAGTCTCACCAGGTTTGAAGAAATATACCCAGAGAAGTGATACCGCCATTCCCGGAATCATGTTCGGGAAATATACTGCAATTCTGAAGAAACTCTTTCCTCTAACTGTTTCACTGATGAATATTGCCAATATTATAGGTACGACAAATCCGATGATCAATGACCATCCTATGTATTTAAATGTGTTTGCAAATGCCGCTTTGAAGCTGACATTATGGAGTACTGAAATATAATTTTTTAATCCTACAAATTCCTGTAATTCTACTCCTCTTGCCGAGTACAGTGAAAGTCTTACACTCTCAAGCAATGGTTCCCATACAAAAAATGCAAATAATATAATTGCAGGAAGCATAATCAGCCACGCAAAAACGTCACTTTTCGTTATAAATTTTTTCTTTACTGTTAGCGCCTCCGCCCTGCTGGTTTTTGCTTTCATCGGGCTTTGCGCTTTATTCTGACCTCTACTCAAAACAATCCTCCCTGCCTTCTCTCAATTTTCTTTATTCTGTAATTTGTAATTCTATTCTTTATTAATCTTTGTTAATTCTGATTTGTATTAACTCTGATTTCTGCTGTTTATTATCTTTGTTAATTCTGATTTCTGCTGTTTATTATCTTTGTTAATTCTGAATTTTATTGCTTCTTTGATATTCGGAAGAGGCAGTGGCTTTCTGCCCCTTCCGCTTTCTTCTTTTTTAAACCAAAGAACGCTACCTGCGTTTTTGATCTTCTATATAGATTCAATTGTTACTGCTTAAATACGATTTACTTTCCGAATTCTGAATCTAATGTTGTCTGTAAATTCTCATCAGCCTGTTTCATAAGTGCTTCAATATCACAGTTCTTGTCTGTAACTACTGCCTGAAGTACATTTGTAAGCTGCGCATACATTTCCTGAGCATCACCAGGCTCTTCAGCCTTTACATTCTTGCTGTCGTTGAAGTATGAATCATATAATTTTTCGTCAACGTTCTTGTACTCATCGATAACTGCCTGCTCTGCATCAAGATACTCTTTGTTTGTCCAGCACTGGAATGATTTGATTACAGGAACTCCGTTTGCAACTCTGTCTGCTGCGCTTGCTTTCATACCTGCAATTGATGTGTCATTTGCGACCGGTGATTTACCCATTATTTCAAGGAAATCAAGTGCTGCATTGATTTCATCTTCAGTTGCATCCTTAGAGAACATGTATGGTGTACCACCTGTAAGTGAGTACTGATCTCCGTTAGGTCCTGCAGGAATTGCGCACATTGCAAGTTTGTCTACAGGAAGTCCGTTAACCTGTGTTGGCTGGTTAACAGCATCGTTAGCTCCGATGTACATTGCAGCTCCGCCTGTTCCTAACTGTTGGAAACCTGTTCCCCAATCTTCAGCAGTTGGATCAGCGGTAAGTACGTCATATTTCCATTTAAGGTCATATACCCATTTCATAGCTGCGATAGCTTCAGGTGACTCTAAGTTAGAAGTAAATGTTCCATCATCGTTTGCTGTAACGAGCTGTGCTCCAAAGTTCCATGCGATATTTGAGAAATGCCATCCACCTGCATTGTCTTTAGCCAATAAACAGAAACCTGCTGCACCTGTCTTATCTTTGATTGTCTTAGCTGTCTCAGCAAGTTCATCCATTGTCTTAGGGAATTTTGGAATTCCGTTTTCATCTACAAGACCTGCTTCTTCAAATAACTGAACGTTGCACATAAGTCCTAACACATATGCATCTCTTGGGATACCGTAGATGTTTCCATCCTTATCAGACATAAGATTCTTTACTGACTCAGCCATATCTGCATCCCATCCTCTTGCCTTGAGTTCTTTTGTAATGTCACTTGCAAGACCCTGTTTGATAAGTTTCTGTGGTTCTGTGTACCATGTTTCAAAAATTGTTGGGCAGTTACCTGATGATGCAAGTGATACAAATGTATCTGTTGCATATGTATAATGTGCAGGTTTAACTTCAACATCAGGATGTAATTCCTTCATTGTATCCTTGTAGCCTTCAAATGTTGCAATATCATCAGCCAATTCATCTGATGGCCAGATACCAAGTGAAAGTACTGTCTTTCCGCTATCTGACTTCTTGCCTGAGTTTGATCCTGCTCCGGATCCTGAACATCCCGCTAACATTGTTGTTGCAACTGCTGTTGCTAAAGCAACACTTACAATTTTCTTCTTCATAAATAAAAACCTCCTCATATTATGAATGAATTAATAATAGTATAATTTGAAAAACCTATCTGATTAATAACTCAGTGTTTATAAAGGTTTATCGTTAAACTTTATATATGTTTCTTTTTGGAAAATATGGTATTTTTATTTAATTTCGTTTCATTTTTCTTATCTTTTTCCCACATATAATTCCGACCGATATCAACCTTAGTAAGTTTTTCTAGGTTTAACGTTAAACTAATAATAACATTATGCAATTTGTTTGTCAATAACCCTGATAGTCGCATAATAAACAAGATTTTCGAGTCGTTTTTTAATAAAAACGTTTACAAATTTGTGCACATTGCACAAATGCAGTTTATGGAATGCGCCAGAGGCTTTATCTCTGTCGTAAATTGCGCACCAACTGAGACAAAAAAAATCCCTTAGGAACCTAAATTCCTAAGGGATTAGAGGCGACACCCGGATTTGAACCGGGGATAGCGGTGTTGCAGACCGATGCCTTACCACTTGGCTATATCGCCATCAACCCGTTCATTATAACAAGTAATTAATATAAAATCAAGTGTTTTTTATAAGTCACTTTTATTTTATAAGTTCACTTCTATTTTCCATTCATCTCTTGCTATATCGAGATATTTTTGAATCTCTTCTTTATTTTCCTCCAGTAACTTCTGTTCCTCTTTATTTGTAGCCTTTCCATTAATGTCAAAATCTATCGCCTTAACACTCTCATCATCAGACTTTACCGTAACTCGAAAATACTTTTCATCATTTTTAATATCAACCCATATTATCATATATGTAGAATTTGAACCGTCGTAGATTGAAAGATTACTGGTATATGTTGAAAGTGGAGTGTCCGCAATAGTCAGACATATATCATCCGAGTACATACGTGCCATTGTTTTATTTCTTTGTGATTGACTATATTCATCAGAAAAAGAAGATTTTTGCAAATATCTGTTAATAAAAGCTTCATTCATTGCATCATGATTCTTTTTATAATTTATACCGATTAATAAACCACCAACTATCGCCGCCAATATTATAGATAATATTGTAATTATAATTTTTTTCTTCATTTATAAGTTCACTATCCTCTCACACTTTTTTTTGTATTCTTCATCATGAGTAACAATTATTACAGTTTTTCCTTCTTTATTCAAATCCAATAAATAATCCATAATTATATCTGCATTTTTCTTATCCAAACTTCCTGTCGGTTCATCTGCCAATATTATGGAACATTTCTTTAGAAACAGTCTTGCAATCGCTACTCTTTGCTGCTCTCCTCCAGACAGAGTATACACTTTTCTTTTTTCGTAACCTTTCAGTCCAACCTTCTCAAGTGCCTCTGAAACAGTCATCTTGGTCCGATTCTTCTTATCGATAAGTTTCAAATTTTTTTCAACACTCTCTTTCTCTATCAGAGCAAAATTTTGAAACAAGAATCCAAAATGATTTTTATACAATTTTTTTAAGTTGCGGGAAGATGATGCATCTAACCCATCAACTATGATTTGTCCGCCTTGATATTTCTCAAGTCCTCCTATCATATTAAGCAGAGTTGTTTTTCCTTTTCCACTGACTCCGCTAAACACTACCATTTCTCCATCTTCAATGGTACAGGAAAAATTATCGAAGATATTTATATTTCCAAAAGATTTTTTTACATTGGTTATTTCTATCATCACTTACCACCTTTCAGTATTTTTACGATAGATTTTGCTTCATAGTTCTCTACAAAGCCTATTAACATAATAATTATATTGACAATTGTGATCATATATCCAACACACATATCTGAGAGGTTAAAATTATCCATATTGTTAATGATTATAAATGTCACTGCACCAGATACTAAAAATGCAATAATTAAAAAGACAAAAACTCTCATATATCTTTTTATTAAGCCTTTTCCCAAGACCTTACTAATTGCAATTTTTTCAGCTCTGGAATCAAATTCCATCTTAAGGACAAGCGCAAAAATAGAATTGAATAGTACCAACATAATGATACTTATTATTCCATTTACAATTAATTGTGATATTTTGTCTTTTCTCTTTTCCAAATACTCCGGCCCGGATTTTTTTGTATAATAGTTACTGTAACCATTATTAATTCCCTGCTCGTTAATAATTTTTTGAAACTCATCTTCTGATTCAAATTTCAAAAGTGCTCCCATTTCATACTCCGGAGAAAGACACCCTGACATTTTTGGATTGTAAATAATAACCGGATTCTTTTTTTCATTATCTGCAAGATTTGGCATCTTTATATCATATGTAATCCACTTATAATTTTTATTAGCTTTTACATAATATGCATCTTTTAGCCGGTCTTCAAAGTCTATAGACACAATGCAATCGTATATATTATTTTTGCGTAATTCCTCTTCACTATACTTTGATATTATATAGTAACGATCTTCCTTTAATTGCACGTTCGAATCTATATCATTTAATAACTCTTCAATTTCATCTTTCACACCGGCATTGGCATATATAATGCTGACATCTTCATCGTACTCATTATGTATTCCATTTTTAATCAAATCAATATTCAGAATGGCTCTATGTTCCTTTAGATATTTATTGTATAAAACATCTGCACAATAAACATCTTTATCCCACACTTCATCGTCAATTACAATTTGAGTATTATATATACCATCTTCATTGGTTAATTCTTTTTCCCTAAACAATATATAAAAGTAGTTATATTCCGATAATTTCTCCCATATCTTATTTTGCTTTATTGTATTGATTGAATCATGCAACATTTTTACATTCAAACCCAAACACATATTTGTCGCTATGATTATCAACACAACAGATATTTCCATTAAAAAAATAACTTTTGGGGATACCATATTTCTGGTAAGAGTCTTTTTTATATTTACAACCTCGAATGATACTAAGTGCAATATTGTTATAAATATCACTGTTCCCAAAGAACAAATTGCATAATTAATACAATAATCGGTAAAAGTAATATAACTCATAAACAATTTTGCCATACAAAAAGCAATAACAAGAGACAATGACTCTAATAAAATTTGTCGTGCAATTAATTTATTTTTACTTGAACCATAAATATACATTATGTGGATATATTTTTTATCCCCCAAATTATCAAAATATTTATATATTGTGAGAATAATTGTTACTGCTATTCACATTAACATGACCCATTTATAGAATTCATTTGATTCTACACCTTCTTCAGGCTTACTCGTCAAAAACTCTTTAATTGTCAGTTCTCTAAATTCATCTATAGTATCTTTTGTGCAGAAAACATAATATTCTTCTATTATGTCTGTTGATGCAACTTTATCTAACGGTAAAAATTCAATTACTATCTTTCCTAGCGAAAGTGACTTAAATATTTCGTAATCACTTTTACATTGGATTTTATTTTTTAAGTAATCTTTTTCTTTTCCATCAACATATATTCTATAATAAAATTCACGTTCGCCTTTTTTTTCCAGATTAAACGCGTAAACTTTGAATTCGTTATTCTTAGAAAACTCTTTTATGACATCTACATATTTTTTTTCTTCTTCTTTAGTTTTCATTTGTGTGTGAAAATTATATGTACTATTTTGAATCTCTGTTAATTTTTGCCACGAATTGACTTCTCCAACAAAAAAGAATACTAGCGAAAACAGAATAAACGGTACTAAAACTTTTAGATGATATCTCATAAAACACTCCACTTTACATTACAGTCTTTTTGATAAAACAAAAACTCGGAAGAAATATTCATAATATTTCTTCCGATAATAATATCACAGAAAATCAATCATATCTAAATCTATAAGTAATATCCTTTGTAACATGTGTTACATCTGCCTGTACTGATATTGTCAAGCACTTATGACAGAATATATTTACTGTGGTTTCAAGCACAATTTTCAAACTAATATTTCGTTATTATTATGAAAAAAACTAATTCTAGAAAAACTTTGAAATAATTATTTCCAACAGGTTATTGTTATATATCATGCTGAGAAGAACATTGTCATCGATAATTGCCAAAAGTTTCTGTCCCTGTTCTGTTGCGCCAAAAGCTGTTATTATCACGCATATAATCCAAATAAATATAAGTGCTGTGGCAAACCCGAAAATTGCACCTCCGCCTTTATTAAAGAAATCAATAACCGGTAGTTTTGCAACCACATCCAATAATTTTATCGCTATTGTAACTGCTGACGAAATAACAAACATAAGAACTATAAATACAATTGAATCAACAATCTTGTCAGTGATTGATATCACTATATAGTCTACAAAATTGTCAACTTTTATCTCTTTGTAGCCTTTCTCTGTATTATTTTTAACAAGTGCCCCTTTGATATTCTCAGGAAGTGGCAACTCGCCTATTACGTTCTTCTGTTCATTGGCTCCAAGTCCTTTAAAATCGTCATTATCCTTTGAAGCTCCAACCGACTTTTCAACATATACCGAAACACTTTCTTTAATAGAAGTGTACACCTGTGTCTGTTTCACCATATCTCTTGCTATTGGAGTAAGAACTGTTACTATTGTAATAACTATTACAACTGATAATAACGAGAATACTGACTTGACCAATCCCCTTACGTATCCAACTATTGTCATTATTACTATAAAGGCCACAACACCTGCAAATATATAATTACCCATATTTCCTCCGCTATCTGTATTTCCGTTTAAATATAATATCTAAGTTATAACTATTTGTTTCTCAACTTAACTCCTTTGGGGATTTGCTTTATTCTAACTCTTTATACTATATTCCCAGTATCTGCACTATATTCTTATACTTTCTACTATATTCTTATACTTTCTACTTTATTCTTATTCGCTCTACTTTATTCTTATTCGCTCTACTTTGTTATTTGAAATAATCAGATATTCCCTGAACTTTTCTGTCGGCATTACCGAATTAATTGTCTGATCAAAAGTATATGAGAACTTTTCCTTTCCTTTGAATGGAATAATCTTGCAATTCAAATCATCATAAACCAATATGTTTTTGCCTGAAAACTTAATGTCATTGAAATTCATATCAACATTCTTTTGCATTACTTTATTTCCTTTGACATCATACACAACGACTTTGTACTTTTTCGAACCGCTGTCATTCTCATACACAAGTCCAATATAGTCCGAATTATAGAATAACTTCTTTATTTCTTTTTTTATTGGAATTTCTTCCTGAACAACCGGTTTTTCTCTCATTTTATACAGTATCATTTTGTTGTCTCCAACTGCTACTGCAACATTATTCTGAAGGAATTTCACTGTAGGAATAACTGTGTCCTTATAGTTCATTCCACCAACAACTCTGTCAACTTCGTTCTGTCCTACCCCTCCAAAATTAAAGAAGAGTACTTTTGACTCAATAGAACCATTGCTTATGCACACATATGATACAGCCATCTTTGTTCCATCTTCTGATAATGAAAATGCCAATGGATAACCATTGCCGTTTAATAATGTCTTGTGTGAGATAAGTAAATCTCCTTCTTTATCATATGCCTCTATGTAATTGGCATTGTCTTCCTCCAGCAATGCAGCTACAACTCCCTGATTAGCCACTTCTATGCTGACAATGGGATATGTTGTATTAATGTGACCTCTATTTGACTGTTCATCAAATATATATATGCTGTTGCCACCTTTTTCTGCAACAGCAACATAATTTCCACATACATCAACAATTGGATTCGACATTTCATAGGCCTGAGACCATACAGTTTCTTTACCATTGACATAAGAAATTCCATCTAATCCGTATTTAACAAAGAAATTGCAAAATGGAACGTATTGATTTCCATTGCCATCATCGGTATCCAGTGATTTTACTATTTTAAACTGATCATAGGATACATTTTTTTTATATATTGCAACTGCCAGTGACGAAACCAGCACAATCGCACAGATTAAAATTATTCTTATTCGCTTTCTTCTTCTGTGTCCCTCAAGACTACGCTCTAAACTTTTTTCGTCTGCCATTTTTTTACCTTATCCTTTTTAAAGCATTTCATCTATTATAATCTAATATCTTTTATTTGTACAATACCAATC
>JAILRH010000006.1 GCA_024698345.1 Lachnospiraceae bacterium
TTATGATGATAAGATTGTTATCTTCAATATGGGAGAATGGTCTAAACGTGTTCCTACAGATATAACTGTTTATGAAAAGCATGAATCTGTTCCACATAATCCTAAAATAGCAGATGTATCTTTTAGGTCAGGAGATGTTGAGTCTTGGGGAAGAGGATATCTTAAGATAAAAGCTGAATGCAAAAAAATTAATGCAGAGTTGCCAGAGATAGATGCTACGGGTGGAGGAGTTTCTGTTTCTGCAAGCGGATGTGAAAAATACTTGAAATTGCTTAGATATGGACAGTATGGACAAGTTGGTGCTGATGGAGTATGGCGAAATCAAGATGATGATAATCAGAAGGATGATGTGCTTGAACACTCAAAGGTTAAGGCAGATATTAGTCTTGATTTATTAGTGAGACTTAGGGAATATCTGAGAGAACCAAGATCGAGAGCTGAGTTACAAAGCTTCTGTAAAATTAGTTCAAGGGATTACTTTAGAAATAAAATACTTAATCCATTGATTGATTCCCAAAGGATTAAGCTTACTATTCCAGACAAGCCGACTAGTTCTAAACAGAGATATTTATGGAATGATGAAACTTGACCACTTGACCTGACCACTTGACCTGTGGGAGTAAAAAGTGGTCAGGTAGAGTACGCTGAGGCATACGAGATACTTGAAATTTATTGTAATAAGTCAGATGTTTATCAGTAATACACGGAAATATGAGGATTTCTTTATGACTAACAGTGGGAATTATATAACTGAGTATTTTAACTATGCTTATGCACTTAAGAAAGGATTGATTTTGATAAATGAGTAGCAATAATGATGTACGAGATATTGCGATACAAATTGGTAGCTTTGGAGAAAAAAATCGTGATGCATCAGGTGGAATAAGAGGATTTGAATTTCAAAATCTTATTGCAATTGAAGAACTTGTAAAGAATGATACAAACTATGTATGTTGTGAATACTTGGAAGATGTAACAACTGTAAAAACAGATGAGACATGTAGAATTATTCAGGCAAAGTATTATACAACTAATTTTACAAAAGAGATGTCAAAGGAAGTATATCTGGAAGTATACAGTGAGTATTTAAAGCTTAAAACAACAGCATTTTATCAGAAAAAACAAATTGAGCCGGTATTAAATGTTTTTGTTCCAAAAAAATTTTGGATCGAAGATTCAAATCACAAACTGTGCCCGCCAGTATTCTATCCGGATGAAACAGAAGTAAAATCATTAGTGGAAGCGAAAGCAAAAAATGGGAAAATACTGAAAGACCTCTCTGAACTTGATCTTGATAAATATAGGAAAGAAGAAGGTCAGGCGGCAGTTTTTGCAACTTATAGTACGAATCAACTTTTGAAAGATTATCTCTCGGAATTCTTAATTGATTGTAAAAACAAAGAATTTGTAGAATATAGAGAATTACTAGGCGAATCATTGGTGAATACTTTGGAAGATAATTACGGAAAAGTTCTGAACGGAGTTGGTGACTGTGATAAGGGAAGGATATTATTGGGACTTGCCTATCAAATGATATTAGAAACTTTTGATCGATTTATAATATTGAAAAAAGATGGAAAAGAATATAAGACAACCAAGTTTCCGTCAAAAAAACAGGTGTTTGATAGAAAAAGGATTACCAGAGATGAATTTTTGAAACGTTTATATAAAACGGTGAGTGTTAGCGATGAACAGCTTGTTAGCAGAACTATAATTGCAATGGTGGAATCAGTATTTCTGGAGATATTAGACTATAATGAGGATATGGCTGATACGAACCAGTTTTTGTTGGAACAAATTAAGATAAATACTATAGAATGGCTTCGCAGTATGCTTGCTACTATAGATGGACAGATTCGATTCTATAATACGGTCACCTTAGAAAATAAAGATAGAGTAGAAAGTTATAATGATAAAAGCATTGAAAATAGAAGAGATGCTTTTTTGAAATCATACAATCATGTAGTTTCATTTATAAAATATTTTTGGAAGATTATGTATAACCTGTGTTTGAAAAAGAATGATTTTGATATTGATCAGGATAAGGACTGGCTAGATCCAAAGCGCTATGTGATAGAGGGAGAAAAAAGATATATCTGTTTGCGCTTTGAAGGTGATTTTTCGAAAAGAACAGTGATTCTACCCCAATATGCTAATGATGAAAGGAAAAAGCAGATTATCAACCATTATGATAGAATGCATGAATTAAGACCGAAAAAATGGTGTTGGCCAAATTATAGTAATAATGGAGAAGTAGGTAGTGGTAATCGTGGAATGTTTGATTATCAGTATAGTATTGCAGAGATTAAGAAAGAAAAAGAACTGATATCGAGAATTGAAGATGATGAAGATACTTTTTATATCGAATGTATGAAATGCATCGGTATTGATATAGATGAGTGGACTGATGCTGAGGATTGTAAAAGCTGTATATTTTCTGAAAAATGTAAAGAAGATAGGAGACCATAATCATGAGGTTGATCGAGGAATTTACAAAGAAGGGATATTATCATAGTATCCTGGACAAAGAGAGAAGTCTCTCTGATGATAAACTTTCTATAGAATATTTGTATGATCCGGAAGAAGCAAGAGAAGAATTAATTGATATATTTCTTAGCAAGCACGGAGATGAATTGTTTATTGTTTTGAAAGGAGATGTGAAGAATCCAGGAGAGTTATGTAGGTGGTGGGATAAGAGAATCAGTCGATTCATGTCATTTGGCTCATCTGATTATTCTATTCTGAGAAAATTTAAATATAATGTAATTCAATTAGTACTGTATTCAGGGGTAAGTGAAACAATAATAGATGGAAAGACCAGAATTAAAATTCCTAAAGAGATAAATCGTGAGGAAGAGGGCTCTGTTCAAGTATCGAGAAAGATTTTTTTACCTTATACAGAGGAAGGTGGACAAATTGTGATACCAGATGAAGAAGCTGTAGAAATACCATTTTATCTAATTCCATTAGAAGATTTTCATGCAAAATCCACTGATATTGATGAATTGGAGGCATGTGTGCCAGACGAAGAGGAGATGGCCTTTTTGTATTCTAAAATTGCCATTCCGAGGAAAAAGGCTGGTGGTATCATGCCACTCGGTTTTAATGATGAGCAGTTTGAAAAAACAAAGGAGTGGCTTTTAAATGAGAATTGAGAGAATTGTGATTAAGGATTTCAGAGGTATCAAAGAGGGTTCTTTTGATTTTGAGGGAGATGCTTTTGTATTGGTGTCTGCTCCAAATGGTATTGGAAAAACAACACTAATTGATGCAATCGAATGGGGACTTACTGGGAATATTGGAAGAATATCTGTGGTAGAGTCTGGAAGAGGATCGCAGGAGGAAAAGAAAAAAACTAGTAGAGGTGTTCTAAAACATAAAAATGCGGGAGAAAGAGATGAAGTTCGAGTCGAGCTGATTGTTCGTGATAATGAGGAGAATATATACAAGATTATTCGAACCAATAAAAATGATGTTTTAGATGAAGATGCTGTTAAAACTCAGTTAAGCAGGGTAAAAATAGAAGATGTGGATTGTAATGAGGTGGCGCAGGAATGGCTTTCGAATTTGGTTGGAAAAGGTTTTTATCAGCACCATTTCTGTGATTTGCACAAATCATTTTCTATTCAGACAAGTCGACGTGAATCATTAATGGAACAATTCCAGGATTTTATAACGGATTATTCTAAGCAAGGAATAGTAGCTGACAATCTTGATACATATATTCATGATATAGATAATAAAATAGAAGAATTGAAGAGAAAACAGCAGGAATATGACATAGAAGCGAAAAAAGCGGCAATTGATTCGTACAATAAGGGGCAAGTCATTCAGATATCATATCCACAGAATTTACTGTATGAAAACGAAAAGGTGGTTATGGAAGAATTGGACAAGGAGGCTGCTCAAGACCAACTTGCAAAACTATATGCTTGTGGGTATGCACAGGTGGGAGAGTATTTATGTAGTTTAGAGTATAATAATGCACAAAAAGATGTATTAAAAAAATTGGGGAAAATCCATATTATTATGGCCGAGAAAAAAGAAAAAATTCAGCAGGCTGAAAAAGATGGCTTAAATATAGAGGGTAGTGAAAAAATCAAGGATTTACGAGATCAGATAGATATATTGAAAAAGGTCAAGTTATCTCAAGATAATATCTTGACCGAGGGCCTCACGATTATATCGTATCATGATCCTGATTTTACAGAAGATGATTATGAGGCTCAAAAGAAGAATATTCACAAAAAAGAAGATCATAAGGCACAGTTAGAGGCTGATATAAAACTTATGGTTGAAGGAAATCAAGTAGTGTCTTGCTTAGCTGATCTTGTATCCAGAAAAGATAGTATTCTTAAGTATAGAAAAATCAACAGGCTGGATGGAAAAATTGCACCATGTCCTATTTGTGGTTCAGAGCGGTTTTCGACAGTAGAAGAAAATGAAATACTTAAAGGTGCAGAAGAATATGTGAGGAAAACACACGATAATCTTACCCAGAAGAAAAAAGAACTGAATGATGAAAATACAGCAATCAATAAGGCATATCAGGATCTGATAGAGAGAGGAATGCTTGCTCTGACACGATATATTGAATCTATCGAAACAGAGACTGCAAAACTGGAAAAAATAAAAAAAGAAACAGCAGATTTTTTTGCTGCAGTAGAGAAGTTGAATGAAGTAACCGATAACAGATATCCAGTTTCCACGATAATGGAACTGGATTTTGAAAAAGAAAAAGAACAAATTTCGTCCCACCTGTTACCAGAGAATGAAGCTGTTAGAATTCAGAAAGAGGCATACGATATACTAGATTTGATAGGTTATAAGGTTGCAGAAGGGGAAAATGAAAGAGCGATTCAGCTGAAAATCCAAGCGCAGATAGCTGAAGCACCGAAAATGGTAAATGGTTTTTCTATAGAAGATTTTGCTAATAGGATACGCGTACTTTCGAACAAAATGGAGGACGAAAAGTACGTAGCATTAGTAGAAGACTATCGTAAGACCTTAAATATTAATACCAGAGTCGGCAAAGAGATAGAAAAATTACAAAAGTTAAAAGAGAGAGCAAATGATCGACAAAATCAGATATGCAGCTTAGTGGCAAAACTGAAAAAAGATGAATTTGATAAAGTTGGTCCCAATCTTTATAAATTCTATAAGAAACTGGCGCGAATTAATACGATAGAAACTATTGATCTGCAACTTGAAAATGATGGTAGTGTGGAAAAACTGATTCTGAATGATGAAACAGGAAAGAATATCGTAAATATTCTGAGCAATGGACAGTTAAGTGTATTCATGTTGGCCTATTTCTTTGCAAGTATTTTTAGTAGAGTAACAGATGAAAGATTTCCTGTTTATTTTATCGATGATTTAACATCTTGTATGGATGATATTAATATGTTGTCTTTCCTTGATTTGATGAAGTATCAGATATTAATAGGGGATGGAGTAATAGATCAGTTATTCTTTTCATCTTGTGATGAGCGAATTTGTGAGTTATTACGATATAAAATGGAGGGCTGCGGTATTAAAGTTGCAGATATAAATGGAAGTATGTTTCAATAAATTAATGATTGTAGAAGTTTATCTTTGACAAATATCGATTAATAAATAATATGGAAAATACAATTTAATAGAATTAACACCTAAAATATTTAATAAGCATTTGGGGTCGCAGAATGGTCGCAAAAAATCCTAAAAAAGTTGGAAGGAATGGAATATGAGGAAAAAGTATACCCAATATGTAACAAATGTAGCAAAAGTATAATTATGATATAATCAAGAAAATATATATGTTGTAATCGATAATTCGATACTTATACGACAAAAAATTCATATGAATATTATACCCGTTGAACAGGTAATGGCAGAACTTGATATTTCCAGAGCTACTGTTTTCAGAGATTATGCAAAAATCAAAAAGGTTACAGGGGCTGTGTATGATAAAAGTACTTCAACATGGACGTTGTAATTAAAAATATAACTTTTTTGCTCAGTCTCAAGTTAGTCTCAACATAGTCTCATGAGATCTGATGCTGGATGAGACTTGAAAAAATTAATGAGACAATAAGGAATACTGAGTGATTCCTATTTTGGACTAACAGTCCAATGCAATAATTGTTTCCATAGTATATCATACAATCAAAAAGGTGGAGGATATCTTATGGGAACAAATTATTATCTGATGAGTAAAAGCAAGAAACTGATGCGAGAGTATTTTGCTGTTGAAACAGATTACGGCATTACAGATGAAGAATATGAAATTGTAGATGAACCATATCTGGGTTATCAGGTTCATCTTAATAAACTGAGTGCAGGATGGCGTCCGTTATTCCAAAAACATAAAACAATTAAGACGTTTAAGGAACTGGAAGAATTTTGCTTGAACAACAATAATGCCGTGGGTATTTATGATGAATATGGCAGGAAGTATTCCTGGCAGCAGTACTTTGACAGAGTGTATAGTCACAGCCAGCGTCAGCCGGAGCCGTTTAAGTGGGTTTACGAGATAAATCCGTTTTTTAAGGATAGTAAACCAACATTGCACGTTGTACCCTGTACAGAGCAGGAGGCTGATATATATACGCAATTCTGTCATAGGATTTATGCAGAAAAAGAGGAACAGGCGCGTAAGCGTTTTAAGGTATATGAAAGATCTTGGGCTGGGGTGAAATATTGGGAAGATCCTGATTATCCATTTGATTGGACCGAAGGAGACTTTTGCTAAAGGAGCTGATTGTTTATGTATGAAAATATTGACATGAAGAAAACCGGACTCTTATTGAAAGAGACGATAGAAAAAAATGGTTACACAGTTAAAGATATACAGAACATATTGCATCTGTCCTGCCCACAACCGATTTATCGGTGGTTTAAGGGGAGCATTTTACCATCGGTTGATCACCTGTATGTATTGAGCAGGTTGCTGAAGGTGCATATGGAAGATTTGCTTGTACCGCAATATGTGTATAGTAGTTTTATAGAAATACACACAGACTACATTGCAGGCTCTAAAAGACTATATGAATATGGGAAACGATTATGTTTAATGAAATCTGCGTAGCACCCAGCGAGGAAAATGATATGGCGCAATCTATGGATGATGACATTAAGAAAATGGTATGCATGATTATGGACATAAATGAAATGGCATATACTACTTACAAGCCAATAGTCGATGACATATGCACAAGAAAAGCACCTGAATCTGAAGTGGAACACTTGCTGGATTATATGGTGGGAATATGTAATGATGAAAGAATGCTTGAATTGTTCAAGCGGGTATGCAGGAGTTATATAGATATATATCCGCAAATGATTATGTCGGAAATACGCACATGTAAAGAGATGTATGAAGAGTCGTAAGGGGTGGAAGAATTACGTATGAATTGAATAGAAGCAGCAAATGAAAAAAAACAAAACGGAGATGAGGTTATGATATCAAAAAGTGATTGGAAGTTATTTAGGGAGAAACTACCGGAATGGCAGGAAAAATACATGGAGAAACTTGTTGGGGAGTATATTGTCTTTCTAAGCAAGGATGACAAGGCTGCATCGTATAAATTCTGGGAACTGGAAAAACGAATAAAGAAAGACAGGAAACATCCGGGCGTTATTATGGAACTGAATAAATCAGAAGCAACGTGGGATATTGTCACTCTGATCCGACATAAGGTGATATCGCCTGTTGATTTGTCCGACTTCAGTGAAGAATTGCAGCAGGATGTACAAAGAACACTTGAAATGCATAGGGGATAAGTATGGAGATTGGAGTAACGAAAATTGTTAAAGACAGAATTAAAACAACACAGATCGAAGAGATAAGAGGTGATGATCTGGTGTTTTGTTGGGACACGCATCTGGCAAAAATAAGAGGCAGAAATGTGTTGTTTATAGTAAATGCAAGTAATCGTTATACGATAGCAATGACTGATATTGAGCCGAGAAACTGGAATTATTATACGTTGTATATCTGGCGTGTAATTCATTTTGCCATGCAAAAAATGGGCTATACTGATAATCAAATAGATCACTATTTCAAAATGTCTGGTGATACAACAGTGACAAAGACCCACGGAAAAAAATCTGTTGGTGGAATTAATAGAATGGTGCTGGAAGCTCAATATTATGATAAGAAACTTGAAAAGGATGAAAAATATCAATGGGGATTAAGTGAATATCTTAATAGAGATATTTGTAAGCCAGAAGGATTTGAAGCATATGGGTATCCTTTTGAACTTTTCAAACTGGATATGGAACGATTAGGAATAATACAGCAAAGAAAGCCTGCGAAGGTAATCGATTTTAATAGGTACATAGAAAAGAATCAAGATGTTACTGATTAATTTGCATAATAATTAGGGTATTGGGAAATAGGTGATTGATTTTTCATCTCACATGCCCCATAATATCCCCATGGACTAGTAAATCCACCTCCTCACATTCGGTACTAAAATGGTACTATTTCTCATTCTAAAGCCGGATAATGAGAGAAAAAACGACCACTTTCTATACAAAGTGGTATAGAAATAACCTTAAAACAGAATTGGACTACGAAGGTCTTTGCGAGATGGAATTGATGAAGCTTGATGAAAAGACAAGAGCTCAGGTGGTACCGTTGCTGCTTGGTATTATCAATCAGGTTCAGGGACAAAATTGATATTCAGATGACTGCAGTAGCAGTTGTATTAGTTTCATATGTTTTTTCTCCTTGGAGACTCCGGGTTTGCAATAAAGTCGCAGGCTCGGGGTCTTTTTGTAGTTTGGGAACTATGGTATTATTGAGGGAAGGAAGCTAACAAAGAAAGACCATGTTTTTCCGTTAAGTTTTCAAATGGAAGGGAAGATGTATTTTTATTAGAAGGCTTCCCTGAAAATCAGAATTAACGGGGACATGATTAAATAGGCAGTAAGGGCAGCAATTGCAAAAGCAAAATTTTTAAAAAGGCCGATTGCGAAGTATGACGATGAAAAAAAGGCGGCCTATATAGAATACGCAAATGGGGAGAAGAAATATACAATATGAAGAAGTTTTTATTACTATCGCTAAGCATAATACTTGCAGTAGTCGGTTGCTGTGGTTGTGATGCAGGGGATTCTTCAGAACTGGAGAAAGCTAATGCGTCATATCATATTGAAGAGCAATTGCCAAACCAGAAGATTGTATTCATTATGACAAAGATTAACTATGAAGAAAGATTTGGCGAAGGATATTATATTGACGGAGAAGGCAGAAAATATACTTTTTCTCTTGATAGTAAACAAATCTACGAAAAAATAGAAGAAATATATAAAGAACTCATAGACCATTACGAAGAGTTTGAATCAACAGACTTTATGGATAAAGAGAAACTGAAAAAAACAGCAGAAGCTTTATATTGTATTAATCCAACAGCTGAGGTTAAAGAAGAAGGAAAGGCAATAATCGATTATGCGCCTGAGACTTTGTATGGTGTTAAAAAGATTGATGGCAAAGAAGAGATTGTATTTTTAAAATCATATTCGGGTGATTCCAAGGAACTCGATGATAAGTATGCTAAGATGGTGTATGAAGAAATCGGAGATGAATGGAATAATGTGAAATGATCAGCATAGAAAGGGACTTTAATGGAAACAATTAAAACTATAGAAGACTATAAAGCATTTATAGAATTAAATAGAGAAAAAGTATACAAGAATGCTATCAAAGCGGATGACATATCGGCAGATGATGAATGGATGCTAGAAGACAGATGGGATGAGCTGTATAATCTACAATAACAGGAATAAACATGGCGAATAGAAGTTTGAACGAATATAGCAGGTTTATTATTTGGTGGAAATAACTCAAAATTGACAAATAATAAGATGAAAATAAACTTGAGAATAATGCTGTATTGGCGACTTGATACATAGAGTGATTTCAACAAAAAAGTTTTATAACGATATATTTGAGAAAAAAACTCAAATATGTGTTTACAAACCTCTAATCTGGGAATATATGATTCTTAGACTGGAAGTGTTATGATAGATATCGACGCTATGATAAACAAAGAAATATATACATAATGTATTTATTTTTTGAAGACACTGTGCTATTATAAAATAAAAAAGGGAAGTGGTTTTAGTGGATAATAAGAGTTATTTATTAGCAATTTCTGTAAGCGGAATTAAAAATATTAAAAATGAAGTACAACTGGATTTTTATAAGAAAACTATAGATAAAAACTTTGATCCGGAAAAATACAGAGTAAAAGCAATATATGGTGAAAATGGTGCCGGAAAATCTGCTATTGTTACTTCTGTGGATATATTGCGCAGATTAATGACAGATAGAAGATATTTGAGTGAAACCAGAAATCAGATATTTTTAGAGAATATTATAAATAAGACAACACAGTCATTGGTAATAAAAAGTGAAATCTTAACTAAAATCAATGAAGATAACTATGTTATGAAATACGCTGTAAAATTGGAAAAGAACAAAGAAGGCATATATGCAATAACAGCTGAGAATCTTTCATACAAAAACGGAAACTACAATAACGATAATTACAAAAATCTTTACGATATTAAAAATGGGGAAATAAAGAGTCTTGCATTGATAGAAAAAGATGTATGTATTTCTAAGACGATGAATCTTTTAGACACGCAATCATTTCTTCACAATTATATTTTGATGCTTTTAGATAAAACAGTTTCATCTGAACCAAATTCATATCTGATACTTGAGCAATACTTATTTGCTACATCGGTATTTGTTTATATGGATGAGGAAGACAAACATGATAGTTTTACATTAAAGAAGTATTTAGAAACTGCAATTAAAAGTGACGATAAGAACGACATATTAAAAGAAATAAGTTCTCATTATAATAAAGAAATTGGTATCAGTGAACAGAATATTCGTGTTGTTGATTATGCTGAATATGAAATGAAAGTTAAGAAACTGGCAAAGTTTTTAAAGGTTTTCAAGCCCGATTTAGTAGGCATTAGCGTAGATAAAAAAGAAAATGGAGAATTCTATAAATGTAGTTTAGTAATTAATTATGAAGACTATAATGTTGATACAGAATTCGAAAGTACAGGGATAAAGAAACTGATACGTTTGTTTGATTGTTTTACTAAGGCAAGCAACCGTGGAATAGTGTTTATTGATGAGTTGGATTCCAATGTAAATGATGTTTATTTTTGCAAATTAGTAGAGTATTTTATGTATTATGGTAAGGGCCAGTTGTGTTTTACAACACACAACCTGGATCCAATGAATATTTTAAAGGAAAATAAATATTCAATAGACTTTTTATCAAGCATTAACACAATTCATCCGTGGGTTTCAAATGGAAATGCGACGCCGGATAATTATTACAAAAATGGTATGATAGAAGATATTCCTTTTAATGTAGATGCCACAGATTTTGTGGGAATGTTTGAGGAGGAATAGAACTATGGATAAACTGTTGTTGTTTTGTGTTGAAACAAATAAAAGAGCCAACACCGATTATATATACATTAGTGAAACTTTAAATAATTATTATAGTTATGATAATCACAAAGTATCAATAAAACCAGTATATTTAGAAACTAAGACAAAATATAACTCAAAGGAAGTACAAAAGACAATTCGAGAATGGAAAAAGGCATTTAGTGGGACAACCATAGTCATCTACTGTATTGATACAGACAGCATTGATACAAAATATGAAGATAGTAAAATGTTTGAACAGATTCAGAAGTACTGTGATGATAACAAATATGAATTGGCTTGGTTTTGCCATGATGTAGAAGAGGTGTATTTGGGAAAACAAGTATCTCCTAAAGAGAAAGTTAGCGAAGCAGCAAAATTTAGAAATAAGCATGGGATTGTAAAGATTAATGAACATAAATTAAGGTGTAAGAATATTAAAAGAGGCGAAAGTAATTTCATGACTATTATGGATAAATACTTGGAACGCAAATAATAATATAATATTATTTTTATTAAGGAGGAGAGAGTTATGTCAATTTCAAAAGAAGGAAACAAATGGAGATGCCAAGTTTATTTTTATGATTTTAAAGGAGAAAGACACAAAACAGGAAATATTGTGATGGAGGTTCCGTTGCGACTGAGTTAGAGAACGAGTATATTACATGGAAAAACATAATGGGGATTACAAGATGTTAATGATTCTGTTTATACAAATAAAATGGTACAAAGAAGATAGAAATCCGCAAAGCTCTGTGGAGAGGAAGAAATATCTTAAACCGATTATGTTGAGAGAATTACATAGTATTTCTGAAAAG
>JAILRH010000031.1 GCA_024698345.1 Lachnospiraceae bacterium
GATTAAAAAATCTAATTAAAAGAATAAATAGCTAAAAGACAAAAAAGAAATTAAAATAAAAATATAAATTAGAATAATTATAAATATAAAAGGATATTTTGATGAACAGAGAAACTGAAATTAATAATATTGAAATGGATAGTGGAGTTGAAGCAGTGCAAAAAAAAGAGAATCCTCTTGGAACAAAACCACTGCCGGGACTTTTGATGTCTCTTGCAATTCCCGCAATTATTGCAAATGTAGTAAATGCGTTGTACAACATAGTGGATCAGATATTTATCGGGCAGGGCGTTGGAAAATTGGGAAATGCAGCTACAACAATATCATTTCCGTTAACAACAATATGTCTTGCAATCGGACTGATGGTGGGACTTGGTTCTGCGGCAGGATTTAACTTGGAACTTGGTAGAAAAAATGAAGACAGGGCCAGGATAATTGGAGGAAATGCAGCAGGAACTCTGTTAATTAGCGGATTGATTATATGCATTATCGTAAGGCTTAATCTGAGAGATTTACTGCTCATGTTTGGGGCGACAGATAATATACTGCCTTACGCCATGAAGTATGCGGGAATTACTTCGTTAGGACTGCCGTTTTTTATGTTTTCCACGGGAATTAATCCTTTGGTCAGAGCAGACAGAAGTCCGGTGTATTCCATGGCATCGATTGTAATTGGAGCTGTTTTGAATACTGTACTTGATCCTTTATTTATATTTGTGTTTAAGTGGGGAATAAGCGGAGCCGCTGTTGCTACTGTTATTTCCCAAACCATATCTGCGATTATACTTATGGCATATTTTCCAAGATTTAAGTCGGTTAAATACAGAATGATGGATTTTATTCCAAAGATTTCAGTCATATTATTTGTGTGCAAACTGGGTATCAACTCACTCATATACCAAAGTTCAAATCTAGTGGCACAGATATTGATGAATAAAATGCTAAAGGAATACGGCGCAAAATCAATATACGGAGCAGATACAGCAATAGCTGTTGCCGGAATTGTTGTTAAGATAAATGTAATCTTTTTTGCCTTGATAATTGGTCTTATCAATGGAGCGCAGCCGATATGCAGTTACAATTACGGCGCAAAAAAATATTCGAGAGTAAAAGGCACAATAAAATTATTTATGAGTGCTGCAGTTATTATTTCCACAGTTATGTGGCTGATATTTGAAATATTCCCAAGGCAGATTATTTCATTTTTCGGCAATTCCGGAAACGATCCGCTGTACATGGAATTTGGCGTAAAGTATATGAGAGTATTTATGTTCTTTGTATTCTTAAACGGTGTACAGATTTGTACGGCAACTTTTTTCCCATCAATTGGTAAAGGTATCAAAGGAGCAATGTTATCATTCTCAAAGCAGATTGTATTTTTGATTCCAATGATAATACTACTTCCTAAATTTTGGGGACTTAAGGGATTGATGTTTGCGCAGCCGCTTACGGATTTGTTTACATTTTTTGTGGCAGTATATTTCATGGTGGATGAGGTGAAGCACATGCCGGCGGATGGAGAAAGTGCAGAGTTAAAAAGTTTGATTACTCATTGATCTGACAAGAACAGGCTGAAGTCGATGAAAGCTAAGACTGAAAATTGGGAACTAAAATAAGAACTAAAATAAGAGGCACTAAACAGTTGATTTTTAAAGCCGTTTTTAGTAAAATAAATATGTTCACTGATTTATAGATGAACAGCGAAGCGTGGCTCAGTTTGGTAGAGCGCTGCGTTCGGGACGCAGAGGTCGCGTGTTCGAATCACGTCGCTTCGATTGTTTTACACAGCATGTGTTTGTATTGTTTGTGTAACCGAATTATAAGAGGGGAGTTTTGCTATGGATATCAAGGAGAAGATTGAAGAAATAGTTAAAAAGATTAAGTCGGACCCAAAGCTTTTAGCTTCATTCAAGGATGACCCTGTTAAGACAATTGAGTCTTTAACCGGAGTTGACCTTCCTGACGGAGCGGTTGATCAGGTTGTATCAGGTGTTAAGACAGCACTGGCAGCTGATGGGGCTTCAGGAATTGTTGATAAGATTAAGAACTTATTCTAAAACAAAGAGATTGTTGCGTCTTATGCATCAATCTCTTTATTTTTATTTCATAGGAAAGTTCTTTGAACTTCCCCATGAAATAAAAATGCTCCCCGAGTGATTACTGAAAAGGAGATTATTTGCAAATGAAAATATTGGTGATAGGCGGAACTTATTTTCTTGGAAGAACATTTGTCGATTTGGCAAAGGAAAAACATGATATTACTGTTTTAAACAGAGGAAATATAATTCTTGCAAAAGAGCAATATAGTAACGTAGTTCAGTTTACGTGCGACAGACACGATGAAAAATCAATAGCAAAACTTAAAGGGAATAACTATGATGTTGTTGTGGATTTTTGTGGGTACCAAAAAGGAGATATAAGTACTATTTTGGATGCACTGGATTACAACATAAGTCAGTATATTTTTATCAGTACCTGCGACGTGTATGTCAGAGGGAGCGGAAAATTACTTGATGAAAATTCCCCGTTTGAAGAGAGACATTTTGGCGGAGAAGCAGGTGATTATATAACCGGAAAAGTTGAATTGGAAAAAGAACTTTTGCGGTGTGTAGAAAAAAGTGTGAAAAAGGGGATTCGTTATACATCAATAAGACCTTGCGTGATTTATGGTCCGGGCAATTACGCACCAAGGGAAAGTATGTATTTTAACTGGATAGAAAAGGCGGGACAGATTATTTATCCAATAGACACTACAGGTCATTTTCAGATGGTATATGTCGAGGATGTTGCAAGAATTATCTTAGAATGCTGTCTCAATGAGAACGCGTATAATGAGGCTTTTAATATTTGCGGAGACGGAATTGTCGATTATAAGATTTTTACCGAAACTTTGGAGCGGGCAGTTGATATTCCTTTTGAGAGAGTGGAAATGACAATTGATGCTATAGCAGAAAAAGAGATACCGCTTCCATTTGCGCTTACTGAGGTTGAGAGTGAGACATACAGTGATGATAAGATTAGAAGTTTAGGGGGTATCTACACAAGTCTTGAGAAAGGATTAAGGAATTCATATCTTTCGTGGAAAGAAGAAGAGAAAATGGATGAAGTAAAAGATATAAATGATTCAAAAGATGTAAATGATGTAAATGATTCAAAGGATATAAACGAGACAAAAGATATAAATGAGACAAAAGATATAAATGACATGAATAATATAAATGGTAATACAGATGATATGGAAGATATGGAAGATATGGAAGATATTAAAGATATCAAAGATTTCAATGACATTGATGACATAATTGAGATAATTGATAAATTATATGAAGAAAATAGGGCAGACCAGGCAAGAAAGGTACTTGTAGATAGTTTGAAGATTGCTGAGGATAAAGGTAATCAGGTTTTGCAATTGCAGATATATAATGAACTGATTGGTTATTACAGGGTAACTTCTAACAGGGAAGAATTGGTAAAGACAATTGAAGGCGCTATTGGAACTGCTGATGACCTTGGACTGGCAGGAACTATTCCTTATGCGACCACAGTTTTAAATGCCGCAAACGGTTACAGGTCAGTTGGTATGCTTGAACAATCCATAGAGTTATATGAGGTTGCATATAACATATACAAAGACAAGTTAGAAGAAAGCGATATGCTGTATGCAGGGCTCTACAACAATTACAGTCTGCTGTTTCAGGAGAAGCAGCAATATAATAAGGCAAAGGAATATCTGCTGAAGGCTTTGAGCATTGTTGAGCATAATAATGAAGAATTTGAAATAGCAGTTACATACGCAAATCTTGCAAACACATCAGTTATGGAAGAAGATTATGATGATGCAAGAAAGTATGCGAATAAGTCCATTGAATGTTTTGAAAAGATGGATTTGTACGATCCACATTATTGTGCAGCTCTGTCTGCAATTGGAATGTGTGAATATAGAGAGCAGAACTATGAAAGTGCCACAAAGTATTTTGGTAAGGCGAAGGAAATAATAAAGAACTCTCTTGGAGAAAATTCACAGTATCACAGGTTGAAGGAAAATTATGAAATGTGCATGGAATTATTGGGGAAAGATAAAAACAATAATGATGTGGATGTGACAAGCGATGAAATAGGTGTTCAAATGATTAGTGAAAATAGTAAAGCAAAGAGCAATGTAAAGAGCAGTGTAAATGATGTGGAGCCGACTGAAAAAGAATCAGGAAAAGAATCGATGATTTCAGGTCTTCAGTTGAGTGAACTCTTCTATAACAGGTACGGAAAGAAAATGATTGAAGAGCAGTTTCCTAAGTATGTTTCTAAGATAGCGGTAGGTCTTGCAGGAGAGGGATCCGATTGTTTTGGATATGATGATGCATTGTCCACAGACCATGATTGGGGACCGGGATTTTGTATGTGGATAACTGACGAGACATACGATGAAATCGGTGAACAATTACAAGAGGCATACGAGGCTTTGCCGGATACTTTTATGGGATATAAGGTAAAAGAAACAAAGCAGGGTTCAGGCCGCAGAGGAGTGATGAGAATTTCAGACTTTTATGCGAAATTTACAGGAGCAGGAAGATATGAAGATATTGACTGGTCAGAGGTAAAAGATTACTCCCTTGCAGCAGCTGTAAACGGCAAAGTGTTTATTGATGAGGAGGGGGTGTTTAGCGCCTACAGAGAAAAGTTACAGTCGGGTTATCCTGATAATGTTCAGTTTTTGAAGATTGCAGAAGATGTCTACAATATCAGCCAGAGCGGGCAGTACAACTATCTCAGAATGCTGGAGAGAGACGATGATTTGACTGCTGATATGATGATGTATGAATGTATCAGGAATGTGATGAAACTTATCCATCATATGAATAACAGTTATCCGATGCATGACAAATGGTTGCACAGAAGCTGCAGGGATTTTGAAACCGATAATTATATAGTTGATTGTATTGAAGGCATACACAATAGCCTAAAGAATAATGAAAAAAATAAGATAAATAATCTGGTTGAAGAAATGACTGACAGCATTGCAAAAGAACTGTATGATAGAAACTTTATCAGTGATGTGGACAATTATCTTGATCATCACACGGAGGAACTCATTATGAAGTCAGGCTATGCCACAAAGACTGACAGGCAGTTGGTGGATATGATTGCCGAGATAGAGTTTGAAGCATTTGACAAAGTTAAGAACGAAGGCGGAAGGGCTTCCTGCCAGAATGACTGGCCAACATTTTCCGTTATGAGAAAGAGTCAGTATCTGACATGGAACAGAGATATGCTGTTGCAGTATCTCTATGATTTTAACAGAGAGTACAACTTAGGACACAATCTTATAACTGAGAAGTATGGTCGTATGATGGAGAGTACTGCACCGGAGAGATACAAAGAACTGGAAGGATATTTTCCAAAGATTCCTGAAAATAAAAAAATGGTGATAGAGCAGATTGTCAAGATACAGATGGAAATGGCAGAAGAATTTGCGGCGGTACATCCAAAGATTGCAGTAAATGCAAGAAGTCTTCACACCTATGAAGACGAAATGTTTGATACATCCTATGAGACATATCTCAGAGGAGAAATCAGTACATATTCTGATAAGATGCTGCAGTTATATGGCGCACATGTAGTCAGATGCGTAAATGAAGGAATAAATATAGCAAGGCAGACCATCGAAAATACAGCAAAACTCTATGGATATGCCAGCCTTGAAGAATTTGAAAAGGACAGTTAAAAGAATTATAAATATTCATAAGAGACTATAAATTATAAGGAATAATGCAGTTGAAACGATTAAAAAAAGCAGATTAAAAATTATATTAAAAAAGAAATTAAAAACGAAATTATAAAAGTAAAAATAATCTGAAAATTTTATAGAAAGATATCTGTTTTTTTAGTATAATCTGACTTATAGGAAGACCTATATTTTTATGGAATTTTTTCGCACTTTTTTTCACAGGAGTGATTATTATTTTGCGTTAAAATAAATTTATTATTAAGAGGAGGATTATTATGAAGTATGTTTGTCCGGTATGTGGTTATGTACATGAAGGAGATCAGCCACCTGAGAAGTGTCCGGTTTGCAATGTTCCGGGAGAAAAGTTTACAGTTCAGGGAGATGAGAAGGTTTGGGCCTCTGAACATGTAGTTGGAATTGCACAGGATGTGAGTGAAGATATCAAAGCAGATTTGAGAGCAAATTTTGAAGGAGAGTGCTCAGAAGTTGGTATGTATCTTGCTATGGCACGTGTTGCATACAGAGAAGGATATCCTGAAGTTGGTATGTATTATGAGAAGGCTGCTTTTGAAGAGGCAGAGCATGCAGCTAAGTTTGCAGAATTATTAGGTGAAGTAGTTACAGACAGCACAAAGAAGAATCTTGAGATGAGAGTAGATGCTGAAAACGGAGCTACAGCAGGTAAGACAGATCTTGCTAAGAGAGCAAAAGCAGCTAACCTTGATGCAATCCATGACACAGTTCATGAGATGGCAAGAGATGAGGCAAGACACGGCAAGGCATTCGAAGGATTATTGAAGAGATATTTTGGGTAATTTCAAAGGGAGGAAATGTTTATGAAGCAGAAATATTACAAATGCGAAACATGTGGAAAGATTGTTGCAGTTGTGAAAGATACGGCAGTTCCTGTTATGTGTTGTGGACAGGCGATGAAAGAAATCATTCCGGGAACAACAGACGCAGCAGTTGAAAAGCATGTACCGGCTGTAAGTGTAGAAGGAAACAAAGTTATTGTAAATGTAGGCGAAGTTGCCCATCCAATGATACCTGAACATTATATTGAGTGGGTATCAATCGAGACAAATATCGGAACTCAGATGAAGGCACTTGCACCAGAAACTGAACCAACAGTTTGCTTCTCACTGTGTGATAATGAAAAAGTTGAAGCAGTTTACGCTTATTGCAATCTTCACGGATTGTGGAAGAAGGAGGTTTAATTTATAATGGCAAACAAATACGCAGGCACACAGACAGAAAAGAACCTTTTGGCAGCATTTGCCGGAGAGTCACAGGCAAGAAACAAGTATACATACTTTGCGTCAAAAGCAAAAAAAGAAGGATATGAGCAGATATCAGCTCTCTTCTTAAAGACAGCAGACAATGAAAAAGAGCATGCAAAATTATGGTTTAAAGAACTTGAAGGAATAGGAACTACAGCAGAAAACTTAAAAGCTGCAGCAGACGGAGAAAACTACGAGTGGACAGATATGTACGATGAGTTTGCAAAGACTGCTGATGAGGAAGGATTCCCTGAACTTGCTGCAAAATTCAGAGGCGTAGCCGCAATTGAGAAAACTCATGAAGAGAGATATCGTGCATTACTCAACAACGTTGAGACAGCAAAAGTATTCGAGAAGAGTGAAGTAAAGGTATGGGAATGCCGTAACTGTGGTCATATCGTAGTTGGAACAAAAGCTCCTGAGCTTTGTCCTGTATGCGCACATCCACAGAGCTTCTTTGAGATAAGAGAAGAGAATTACTAGAATTAATAAATAATAATTGATATATCATAATTAATAAATCTAAATTTGGAAGAGTTCATAATTACTCATAAAATAACTCACCCCATCTCCTATTGTAATGTTTTGCTGAATAGTTAAAATTGTTATTGGATATAAGAATTTTTAGTTGATTATAAGCTTATTTAGCAAATAATATTATGTAGAAGGGGTGAGTTTTTTTGTGAAGTATATCAGATGAGAGAGAGTAGTAGCAAGAATAAAATTTGACATAATAATTACTACAGTTTGAACTGAAATGTAGTAGCAAAAATGAAAAGTGACAAAACTACTACTACAGAAAGAAAATAATTGTAAGAATGTACATATTTCAAACAAGATAATAGTAGAAGGGAGATCAAGTATGGATGATAAAGTGTTGAGAAATCTCAGTTATGGTTTGTTTGTCCTTACGGCAAATGATGATGGAAAAGATAACGGCTGTATATGTAATACCGCAATTCAGGCAGCAGGTGGAGAAATTCCAATCATAACTGTTGCAGTCAACAAAGCAAACCTTACCTGCGAAATGATAAGTAAAACAAAGAAACTGACAGTATCAATCTTAAGCGAGGACGCTTCTTTTGATACATTTAAGCATTTTGGATTCCAGTCAGGAAGAGATGTGGATAAGTTTGCTTCGTTTACGGATTGCAAAAAAGTGGCAAATGGAACAATGGCAATCACTAAGGGAACAAATGGTTATATTTCGGCTTATGTAAAAGAAGAGATAGACCTTGGAACACACATGCTATTTATAGCAATGATGACAGATGGTGAGGTATTTAGTTCTGTGCCATCAGCCACATATGCATACTACTTTGAACATATCAAACCAAAGCCTGAGGCAGTTGGAAAGACACCTGACGGTCAGACAGTTTGGAGATGTAAGATATGCGGATATGAATATGTGGGAGAAGAAATTCCGGAAGATTTCGTATGTCCGCTTTGTAAGCACCCGGCCAGTGATTTTGAGAAGGTTATGAAGTGATGAGTCTTCGCAAGATGACTTCTGGAAACTCACTTATTTGGCTATTAAATAAGATGCTGATAATAGACATATTATCGTAAAAAGAATATGGAATTATAAAATAAAAACATAGAAAAAAGAGATTGTGATAAAGATGTTCACAATCTCTTTTTTTATTTCAGTGTATCAAATATTTTTAAAAAAGCTTTTTGTTGTTCAGTATTCAGCAAACTCCATTTTTTTAGGAGATTTTCCTGGTCTTTTGATAGGGATACCATTTCATTTTCGCTGAAAAACTGACTTAATGTAAGTCCAAATGTATTACATAGAATTTCTAAAGTTGCAATACTTGGAATTGTTCCATGATGGAAGATATTGGCGATGGTAGAAGCAGGCAATTTAGATTCTTTTGTTAGTCTGTATTCGGTCCATCCGCGTTCTTTTGTTAGTTGTTTTAGTTTATCTGTAACGTCCATTAATAACACCACCTTTTACCAATATTTTACAACTAAAAAAAGTGGGAGAGTAGAACCATATATAATTGTGCAATATCACTTAATATGGTATTATTGTAGTATAAAAATTGGTCGGATTTGTGTGATGTTTGAGTAAGACTTTTTGTGTTTCGATGATAGTGTTGTGACTAAATCTTTGGTGAACAACATTTTTTATTTTTATGAGGAAAAAATAGAGAAGAAGAAGGAGATGATAATCAATGACTAAGAAGAAAAAAGATATTTTAAAAAAAGTATTAGTATTAACAATTTGTAGTGCAATTGTAGTATCACTTGTGAATAATTGGTACATTAAGGCATCAGCTATGTCACTCAGTGAAAATGGATTGGCATTTTTAAAAAGTGTTGAAGGTTATAGTAAGTATCAGTATTGGGATGTTAAGCAGTACTCTATTGGATATGGCAGTCATACGTATGATGGAGAATATCCTAATGGGATTTCAGAAGAAAAAGCAACAGAATTATTAAGGCGGCAAGTTGAAACATATGAGGGATATGTTAATAGATTTCTTGATAGCAATAATTTGTTTTTGAATCAAAATCAGTATGACGCATTGGTAAGTTTTACATACAACTTAGGAAATGTGTGGACTGGTGATTTTAGTTTGAAAAACTACTTGTTGGATGGGATTGAAAATCATACTGTTGAGGAAATTAAAGTTGCGTTTGGTAATTGGAATAAAGCAGGAGGAGTAGTTAATCAGGGTCTTGTCAATAGAAGAGCTAAAGAAGCAGAATTGTTTTTAACAGGAACGGATGTTTATTTTGATGAACACACAGTAGACAGTGTTTATCCTAAAAATATAATTAGTTATCCGCTAATAGTTTCAGGAAAAGTAGAATTAATGAATAGGAATCATAATAAATATTCAATTGAAACCAGATATATAGATTGGTCGGATCAGTGCATTATCCAAGAAGTATATACTGACGGATGTTGTAAAGTAAAGTATCCGTCATCGAGTAGTACATCAGGATATAATATTGAATTTGCTCAAATATCTGATTTTATAAATGGCAATACATATATGTATGAATGGTCACCTAATGAAAGTAAAAATGTTTATAGTAAACCTGACATGAAGACTATTTGCGGTTCTGTTTGGAAAAATGACGCATGTAAAGTTGTTTCTAAAATGAATGATATTATACAGATTATTTATCCGCTTGACTCAGGTGGATATAAAATGGGATGGGTATATGAACCATCGGATTCGGGTAATAAGGAAGAAGATGAAATTCCTGAAGTGATTAATATACCTGGACCTGTTGCTGAAGGAATATTTGAAGGAAAATCAATAGTAGTCCAAGCAGAAAAGAAAATTGATTTTGGAAACGGCGAATACATAGATTCGGGAGACATTTGTGTATTGAGTGATATTAAATCATCAATAGGGACTTGTAATGTTGAATATCCAAGTGGTGGGAGTAATGTTTTTACTCCTGGAATTATCAAAAAGAAGAAGACAGTTCCGGTTAGTGAATTTGTAGATTATCAGCCTAATTTCAAATTACAAAAAATTGATGCAATAAAGGAATATACTGTTTATCCAACTAAATTGTTAGACCAAAATGGTACTAATTGGATATTGGATAAAGGGGACGAATTCTATACTGTTGCTAAAAATGCAAATGGAGCAACAGAGGTGTTATATTATTGTAATCGTGGAGCACATAGTGGGTATTGGAAATTGGGATGGATTAATCTTAATTATTATTATTTAAAAATTGATGGAATAACTAATGGTGTAAGTCAAAGTAGCATAAAAGATTGCGGATATTTTGATGTGACAATAAATTCGAATAAGTTATTAGAAAACGGCAATACATTCTCTGATGAAAATGGTACTTTTCCGGAGGGAAGTAAGTATCTTATTAACAATATTAAAGCGATGAGCACATACTCTTTTGAAGGTGCAATAAATGGGGAACTCGAAGGTGTATTATCAAATAATATGAATGTACATTTAAATTTCTCTCAGAGTAACACATATTGTAATAGAATTGTCGTAGAAAATGAACCAACAAAAACGCACTATAAGGAAGGGGAAAGTTTTAATAGTACAGGATTAAAAATAATTGCTTATTATAATGATAATTCTGCAGTGGACGTTACAGATAAATGCAATTTAAGCGGATATTCATCAACTCCGGGAATAAAGAATATCAATGTGAACTATTTAGGAAAAACAACTACATTTACTGTAATTGTTGATGAAAAGAAACTTGAATCAATCTATATTGAAAAAATGCCAACCAAAGTTAAATACTCTATAAATCAAAAACTTGATCTGACAGGAATAAATGTTGTTGCAAAATATGATAATTCAGATACAAAGACAGTAGATAATTATAGTGTTTATTATGATAATTACCTAATGTCAGAAAAAGGAAAAAAATCGGTGTCAATTGTTTACAATGAAAATGATATTGATGTTATGTGTTCTTTTGAAATCGAGGTCGTTGAGAGTGAGGGGACAGTTAAAGCTGGTGATATCAATGGAGAGGGAGCGGTAAACAATAAAGACTTGACAAGGTTATCTCAGTACCTGTCAGAGTGGGATGTGAAAGTTGAAGAAGATGCGCTAGATGTAAATGGAGATGGGGCGGTAAACAATAAAGATTTGACAAGATTATTTAAATATCTGTCGGGATATGATGTTGAAATATTTGTAACAGACTCAGGCATACAAACAAATTCTTTTGTATATGGAAAATCAGTAAATAATAGAGATTTAGTTTGTTATTCAATTTCGCCAAAAGATTATACAAAAACTATATTATTGGAATTTGAAATACACGGTTTTGAGGATGAGTATGATCATGATGGACAGGTTTTAGTTGATACAGCAAATAGAATTATAACATACTATTCTGATGTACTGGATTTGAATAAAACAAGATTACTGATTATCCCATCTTCCAATCCTGATGGGTTGTTGGATGGGACGACAAAGGATGGATTTGGAAGATGTAATGCAGAGGGTATTGATTTGAACAGAGATTTTGATGCTAATTACGTTGCAAACAATACTCCGGGACGTAATTATACGCCATATGCATTTTCGGCTAAAGAGTCAAGAGCTTTAAGAGATTTATATTATGAGTACAGACCGGATATAGTTATTGATTTCCATGGATGGGAAAGTTCACTTATCGGGGATGACAGGTTGAAAAATGCATTCAATCAGGAGATGGGGTTGAGAATATCTAACTCATTTACCTCAAGTAATGCAAGAGGGTATTTTTCAAACTGGGCACATCAGCAAGGCTCATTGGCAATGTTGGTTGAATTTACTTCTTCAAACAGTATTGAGTTTAGTAAGTTGATAAATGCAATTAATAGGTTAATAAATGATGAGTATTAGGAGGAAAAACGGTATGAAAGAAAGAATGAGAAGAGTGGTTTCTATTTTTTTAGTGATTATTTTGTCATGTTCAGTCAGCATTAATTATACGATGAAAGTGTATGCAAAAACAGAGACAGATGTTAAAAATTGGATGACAAGTGCAATAGGACGAGCGCTAGATTATGATAATGCTTATGGTGTACAGTGTGTTGACTTTTTTAATTATTATTTAAGGGATGTTTGGGGAATATCAAATCCAATTTCAATGTATCCCGTTAATTCTGCATATCAGATTTTTGATAGGGCAGCTCCTAGCGGATGGCAGAAAATAAGCGGTAATTCTAATTTTAAAGTTGGTGATATTGTTATTTGGGGAACAGCTTTAGGAACTCATGGACATGTTGCTTTGGTTTATTCAGCAGATTCGAATGGAGTAACTGTTATCCATGAAAATTGGGGTAAGAAATATGTTTCAATAGATTCGCTACCTCGAAAGGATGCAATTAGGGGTGTGTTCCGTCCAACTCTTGATTGGCAACCAGATAATAATCTAACCACAGACACACGTTATCCAACACCGATAACATGTGTTCCGGTAATAACATCAGGAAGTATTTCTGTTTACGACAGTTACGGTAATGTGGAATCAGGAAGAAGAATAGATGCAGGAGATCAGTGTTCAATTTTGAATGTCTACACTAATGGATTGTGTGAAGTATCATATCCGACTAGCAATGGAAGTAGAGTGGCATACGCACAAATATCAGATTTTATGCCAAACAGAGTGGATCCTTATACGTGGTCTCCTTCAAATAATTTAAGAAGTTATCAAATGTCAAATATGGCGACTGTTTATGGAAGTGTATTTTCTACCGATGTTTGTACGGTAGTCGGAAAAAAAGATAATTTAATGCAAGTAATTTATCCTGTTTCCGGAGGATACAAGATGGGCTGGGTTAACGCAACAGGAGATACCCCTATAGATCCACCTAAACCAGATATAATTCCGGGACCAAAATTTGTTGAGTTTGTTGGAAATAAGCAAGTAGTAGTTATGATTCCAAATACGATTACGTTTAGTTCAACATCTTATATATCCGAAGGAGATGTATGCATTGCTGATACAAACAATATTGCTTCAGGTCAATGTAATGTTACATATCCTAGTGGTGGAAATAACGTATTTACAAATTATCAAAGCAAAAAGACAGTTACATTGAATCTTACTCAGGTTATGAGTTATAATGCTGATTTTGAATATCAGAAAGTAACGGCTCAGACAACATATACAGTTTACCCTACAAGTGCTATGACTCAAACGGTTGCAGGAAGTGCCACAAACTGGGCATTAGATCCCGGTGATGTATTCTATACAATAAATAAAGTTGGGGATGCAACAGAAGTATTGTATTACTGCAATAGAGGAACTCATAGTGGATATTGGAAGTTAGGATGGGTATATCTTCCTTACTATATGATCGATTTAAACGGTAGTTTAGATAATAATGATAAAGGCACATTGGAGGGCTTTGGATGTGCTGATGTTGTTGTAAATGAAAATGAACTTGGAAAAAATTTAACTGATTTTTATCAGGCTTTTCCGTGTGGTAGTTCATATGAATTTAAAAACATAAGAGCATATGATGGATATACATATAATGGTGTGAAGTCCGGTTCCTTATCAGGAGTGGTAAACGGTGATGTTAATGTCAGAGTGGCATTTACAAAAAATGCAGTTGTATGCAAAGGAATTGTTATCTCAAAGAATCCGACAAAAACGAACTATTTAGAAGGTGAAAGCCTTAATACATCGGGGATTGAAGTTACAGCAAGTTACAGTGATGGCAGTCAGAAAAATGTGACATCATCGTGTACGTATTCAGGATATAGTAATACTCCCGGAATAAAAACAGTAAAAGTAAGTTACAGTGGATATGAGGCGGCTTTTACAGTTAATGTTAATGAAAAATCTGTAACGAGTGTTGAAAAATATACAGAACCGACAAAGACTATATATGATATAGGTGAACAGATAGATTTTACAGGTATTAAGCTCAAAGTAAATTACAATAATGGAACAAGTGAAATAGTTTCAGATTATTATGTGATTGATGAACAGATAGATACCTCAACTGAAGGTGAAAAGACTGTAAATGTATATTATTGGAAAAACGGTAGGGAGTATTCCGTAGTACAGAAAATTAATGTTATAGATAAATATAAATATTCGCCTACATTGTTCTATTCAAATCAGACAGTATCTGCAGGACAGTCATTTGATGTGAAACTAAATCTAAAAGATAATCCAGGAATTGCTTCATTGAAAGTTAAGATAGGTTTTGATGAATCACTATTAACACTGACAAATGTTACATATAATTCGGCAATGGGAGGTTCATCACAGCCACCTCAATATTTGAGAACCCCATTGATTCTTAATTGGTATAATGGTACACAGAATTATAATGGAAACGGGACATATGCAACATTGACATTTAAAGCAATTTCGAATATAAGTCAAAATGAAGTGACGAATCTTAATATAACATATGATGAAGAGGATGTTTACAATATTAATGAAACAAATTTAGGACTAAAATTTGATATTGGTTCAATTACGATTATTCCTAGTGCAAATTTAGCTAAACCGGTAGTGAGTGTAAAAGATGTAAAAGATCATTCCGCAACAATCAGTTGGAAGGTGGTTGATGGTGCTGATGGTTATATTTTGGAAAAAATGAATGGTTCAAATGTTGTTGAGACTTCAACAATAGAAGGCAGATATATAACAGGACGTACCTTAAATAATTTATCAGTGCTGACGACATATCAGTACAGGATTAAAGCATATAAGAATGTGAATCTGATAAAACAATATAGTGAAGAAAGTCAGGTGGAATTCACAACATTAGATCATATATTCAGTTCAGTAACTAGCATTAGCAAAGAGGCTACATGTACCAGCGAGGGAAGATTGGTTAAAACATGTGAAACATGTGGATATCAGGTAGAAGTGGTAATTGCTAGACTTGAACATAGAGGCGGAACTGCAACGTGTAGTCAAAAAGCAAAATGTGAATTATGTGGTCAGTATTATGGAGATTTTGATGCAGATAATCATACATATGAGACATATTTAGTTGAACCTACGTGCACTCAAAAAGGATATACGAGTCATGTTTGTTCAGGATGTGGTTACAGTTATAAAGATTCATACAAAGATAAAATAGGACATCATTATGTAAGTAAAATTACTAATTCAGCAACCTGTATTTCAACAGGAACACTGGAACATAAGTGTGAACTGTGTGGAGATTCATATATAGAAATTATTCCAATGACAGAGCATGACTATGTTCAAACATTGCTTAAGAATCCAACCTGTACATCAAAAGGTCAATGGGAGCATAAATGCTCATACTGTGAAGATACCTATGTAAGTGATATTCCTGCACTGGGACATGATTACAGGGAAACAATTATTGAACCAACAGATACAGTGGGAGGATATACGCTTCATATATGCTACAGATGTGGAGATAGTTACACGGACAATTATGTTGAAGCTCTTACAAAAGAAAATGTTACAACAGAAAACCAGATTGAAACAGAAAGCATAAAGGAGAATCCAACTACAGTAGATCATGCTGACACAGGAAAAGAAACAACAAGCAGTGAAGACAAGCAAGAGCAAAGTACAACAGTTAAAGATCCTGAAACAACGATAAAACAGCCGGAGAGAGAAACGATAAAGTCAGGAGATAGTCCAACTAAGGTCGAAAATAATACTACACAGGCTGGAAGTACTGTAACAAACTCTGTAGAAACCACACAGTCAAAAGAAAAAACTTCGCCTAAGAAACAAAAAATTACAATAGCAAAGATTAAAACGTATAAAGTTAAAATACTCAAAAAGAAAAAAGTTACGTTTTCACTCAAGGCAAAAACAACAGGTGATGGAAAACTAAAATATGTGGTATATACGTGTTCTCCTTCAAAAAATATAAAATATATCAAGGTATCCAAGAATGGAAAAGTAACAATCAAGAAGGGAGCAAAGAAAGGGACTTACAGGATATTTATAAGTGCCAGTGGAACTGATAAATATGAATATGTAACAAAGATTATTAAGATTAAAGTAAAGTAAGAAGTGCATAATGTGAGTTAAAGTCAGGGATTATTGATAGCAAAATCCCTGACTTTTTTAGACACCAGTCCTAAGTATTATTTTGATTAAATTATGTTGTCTATAAAATGTTCAACAAAAAATGTAACTATTCAGCCACAATGTCATTTATTTAAGGGTATACATGAGTTCTACTAGTAGCTGAAAAACAAATGCCAAAATGAAATATATACATTTTATTCAAATTTGAAATGCCAATATTGAATTTAATCTTATATTTGGGCATGACAAATGCGAAATAGACATAACGGTTGTCGATATGCCGAAAAAGAGTGTATAATTCAATTAGGATTATGCCTTTTGTAGGATCAACTATCTCAGGGCCGATTCATAGGGCAAATCCCAAGCATCCCACTGAGTATGGCATACAAGGAGGAGATAAAAATCCTAATTTCAACGAAACGGGTGCTATAATGACGCATATTCCACTTGATTAGTAGGAGGAAATAAGTGAAAAAGATAATAGATGATATAAATGCATATTTGAATAAAGAACTGTGGATGGATTTTGAAATTTATAGTATTAATGGAGGCTTTCTGGAAATTGTAGGATTCCTTGATGAAACAGGAGAGGAAAAAATTAAAATTACGTTTGAAAATCCATTTGCAATAATATGTGACTTGAAATTTACTTATGAGGGAGAAGGAAATTTCATTTCTATAGTTGATGGTCAAAAAGCTTATGAAATAAATATGGAGTATAAAGTGACTAAAGGAAATACTATTTTTACTATATCAAACACAGATATTGGAACTGATATGTATATTGTTGCAAAGAGTATTAAATTTACAGTGTGTGGTTGATAATTAGAGAAGGAGAGTAGCAGGAGATAAAAAAATAAATTACAAACTAATATAAACATTGTCCCATTTCCACATATATGCTATCATTAGATTATGACGTTATGTAAATCGGATAATTGACATTTGATTTCAGTCGGATAAGACTACCACTTCTATAAGTTGGAATTAGAAATACAGTGTTTTAATGGAGAAATACATATGTGGAAAAAAGTTACATCAGTAGCCATGACTATATGTTTAACCTGCAATATGCCGTTGGTATCATCTAAGGTACAGGCTGATTCGTTATCAGTGGAAAATGCAGTAATATGGGCTATTGGAATTGCAAATGATAATACACATGGATATACGGCGAATCCGCAGGACCGTTGGGGACCGGATTACGACTGCTCATCTTTTGTTATAGCAGCGTTTAAGGTGGCAGGTTTTGACACGGGCTCTGCGTACAATACCGGCAGTATGAAGGGGCAACTCACGCAGCATGGATTTGTATGGATTCCATGGAGCGAGATTGGCAGTACAGCTAATTTGCAGCGTGGCGATATTCTCTTAAATGAGACTCAACACACAGAGATATATATTGGCAATAATCAGAATGTGGGAGCACACTCAAGTTACGGAGATACCCAGACCGGTGATCAGTCCGGCAAGGAAGTGTCGGTTGTGGCATATTATAGTCAGCCATGGAACGGCGTATTGCGATACGCAGGGCAGACTGCAAATGAATCACAAACTACAGACAATTCTCAGACTGATAATACAGGCAACAATACTTCAGCGAGTGGCAATAACAATAACAACAGCAATAATCCTGCAGATAACAATAATTCAAATGGTGCAACTAATAATACTACAAATAACGGAATAAGTACCGGTGGAGGTACTTCCGGTGCAACTGAGAATGTAACAACGGCAGCTGCGGCAGATACATGTAATTGTGTAACATCTTATGCAGGTAACTATGTTGTGGCAACGGATGATTCGCCTCTTCTTATGCGAAGTGGGCATGGCACAGGTTTTAGTAAGGTAACCTCCATTCCAAAAGGCGCTACAGTAAAAGTTACCAAGGCAAATGGAAGCTGGGCACATGTTGAGTGGAACGGATATAAGGGTTATTCATCCATGTTATATCTGAAAAAAGCCGACACCGCTAATAAGAAGAATACAGGTTCCGGGGCGAATGCACAAAAACTGACAAGTACGTCAGCCGATAATATCAATAAGTACAAGGCTTCAATTACTAAGATAAAGAATAAAGCTAAAGGTAGCGTACGGATTAGCATAGGGAAGAATGTAAAAGCGGACGGTTTCCAGATAAAATATGCACTAAACAAAAAAGTTACAAAGAAGAAAAAGGATAAGAATGTAACATCTTATGCAACAGACATTAAGAATCTGAAACGAAATAAGACCTACTATTTTAAAGTTCGTGCGTACAAATTATGCGGAGGTGTAGCGACATATTCTAAGTGGTCTGATGTAAAGAAAAAGAAAGTAAAATAGCAGATTTTATTTATATTAAGGAGTTCTGATTTTTTTGAATAAATATCAGAACTCTTTTTTTCTAATTAGCCAGTTTTTAGTTGAAATATATCGTAGATAATGGGATAATAAATATATATGATGATTCGGAAATTGAAAAAAGAAAACCTTATAATTAATTGCAAATTATTTAAAGGGGGTACTAGTTATGGAAAGGGAAGATGAAAAATATAGAGCCAGTAAACGAAATTTTATAATTGCATTGATTCTTTTAATGTCCACCAATATATTGATGGGAACAATTATCATGCATATTTCCAAAAAAGCGTTAAATGAGCAGATTGAAGGTCGTATGCTCGATGTGTCAAATACTGCTGCTTACCAGATAAATGGTGACGACTTTTCTGAACTGACAGGTGCAGATAAGGGGACGGAAGAGTATAATCGTGCGTATGATACGCTATCTTCATTTAGTGAAAATATCGAACTTGAATATATTTATGCTGTCAGAAAAATGGATAACGGCTCATTTATTTTTGTTTTAGATCCGGACAAAGATAACCCTGCGGAATATGGCGAAGAAATTCAAAAAACAGATGCCCTACTGAATGCATCCAGGGGAATGGCGGATGTGGATAATGAATCACACACAGATGAGTGGGGAAGGTTTTATTCTGCATATAGTCCAATTAAGGACTCAAAGGGAAAAATAGTTGGAATAGTAGGCGTTGATTTTGATGCAGAATGGTATGACTCAGTACTTGATACGAACAAAATAGTAGCAGTAATATTGGTTTTGGTTGCAATGTCCATTGGTGTTGTATTGTCGTTTTCTATAATGTCACAAAACAGAAGGCGATTTGCAGCAATGATGAAACGAATCGAAAAACTCTATTATGAGTCCTTGAAGCTTGATAGTGTTATTGCAGAGACATCAATTAAAAAATTGCAATATCTGCCGGATGGTACAAGCAAGACGTTAAAAACATTGGCTACAGCTGAAGAAGAACATGTTATTTCAAAAAGTGAGTACGATGAAGTGGCTTCGAGCGTTGAGGCAGTTTACAACAAGCTGCATAAATATCTTAAGTACATTGAAGAGGAAGTGGACACAGACGTTGAAACCGGTGTATCAAGCAAGATAGCATACAAGAGAAAAAGCGCTCTTATGAATGATAATATTGCTCTTGGAAAGGCTGATTTCTCAATTGCATTTATTGATGTTAACGATTTGAAACGAATCTATACAGGTTTCGGATATGAGCTTGGAGATGCGATTCTTTATGAATGCGGTCAGGATTTGGCAAATATTTTTGGAAAAGACGGAGTTTTCCACATTATGGGACCGGAGTTTGTTGTAATTGCCGAGGGCAGGAACAGAGCGGATATGGAGCAGTGCTTTAAAGAGTTTGATAAAAAAATTATGAATTACAATTTTACTCATGAATTGGAAAAGGGCATTGTGATTGCAAAAGGATATGCTACATTTGATCCGGAGTTGCATAAGAATTATCGAGATGTATTTATTGCTGCAAAGGCCAAATCCGATAAAAACAGAAACATATTATTTAATATTGAGCACGGTGAGACTATTATTACTAAGGTTTCGGATGCAGGTGTAAAAATGCAGAAGGATAATTAGAATTAGCGATAATTCATATAAGGCTAATCTGATAATAATAAAAATGATAACAAAAATACTACATCTTAAAAGACAAAAATCATTTGGGTATCCATATGTTCAAATATGTTTATCCGAATGATTTTTTTGATTTTTTATATCATGTTTGAAAAATTTTTCAAAATATTCAGCCTTTCAGCAATGCCAGCTCGAATCCGCAGATAAATCTGCTACTTCTCGCTGATTTGGGGTCCCCAAATACATAAAAGAATAAATATTTGAAATCCTGCAAGCAGTCTTTCATAATATTTATTCTTTTATGTGCCTGGCTGAATAGTTACATATTCGAATTTGTATGTTTTATTTATCGTTCTCTGTAAATATGAAAAATGATAAATTTATTTGTATGAGATTAATAGATGAAATAAAAAATA